>NZ_JBHVKW010000010.1:0-127269 GCF_042797905.1 Amycolatopsis sp. NPDC057786 | reverse complement strand
CCCTTGAGGGACTCAGAGTCCCTCAAGGGGGCCTTCACGTCTTTTCGGCGTGATCACTTGACAGCGGCGAGAGTCTGCCTGCACCCTTTCACTACTTAATTAGTGAAAGGGTGTTGCCAGTGGTCACCTTCCACCTGGACAAGGGCTCGGGCGTCGCGACGTACGTCCAGCTCGTCCAGCAGGTCAAGAACGCCCTGCGTCTGGGATTGCTGGAGCCGGGGGACCGGCTGCCGACGGCGAAGGAAGTGGTCGCCGAGCTGGCGATCAATCCCAATACCGTCCTCAAGGCCTATCGCGAGCTGGAGCGCGAAGGGCTCGTCGAGGGGAAGCCGGGGCTCGGCACCTTCGTCACGAAGACGCTCGGAGGCGCTTCGTTCGCGGAGCACACCCGCTTGCGGAAGAGCCTCGCGGCGTGGGTTCGTGACGCGCGCGAATCGGGGCTGGATCAGGAAGACGTCGAGGCGCTGTTCACCTCGGTGGTGGTCGATGGCTTTCGAGGGGAGCGGACGGCATGACCGATAGACCCGTCATCGAGGCGACCGGACTCGGCAAGCGCTACCGCCGCAAGTGGGCGCTGCGCGACTGTTCCCTCGCCGTCCCGAAAGGGCGCGTCGTCGCGCTGGTCGGGCCCAACGGCGCGGGCAAGACGACCTTCCTGCACCTGGCCGTCGGACTGCTCGACGCGACCCTCGGCTCGGTCGCGATCCAGGGCACGGCCGCCTTCCTCGCGCAGGACAAGCCGTTGTACTCCGGCTTCAGCATCGCGGAAATGCTCAAGTTCGGCCGACGCCTCAACCCCGGATGGGACGACGAGTTCGCGCTCAAACGCATCGATTCGCTCGGGCTTCCCCTGCGGCACAAGGTCGGCAAGCTCTCCGGCGGGCAGCGCGCGCAGGTGGCCCTCACCCTCGCCCTCGCGAAACGCCCGGACCTCCTGGTGCTCGACGAGCCGCTCGCGAACCTCGACCCGCTGGCCCGCCACGAGGTCATGCGCGGCCTGATGGAGGCGGTCGCCGAAACCGGGATGACCGTGCTGCTCTCGTCTCACGTCGTCTCCGATCTGGAGAACACCTGCGACTGGCTGATCGTCCTCAACGGCGGCCGCGTCCAGGTCAGCGGCGACATCGACGAACTCGTCGCCGGGCACCGGACCTTCGTCGGCCCCGTCGAGGAGGCCGACGCGCTGGCCAGGCGGGTCGCGATCGTGGACGAGTCAAGGGCAGGGAGGCAGGCGACCGTCTTCGCCCGCACCGAACCGGTCCCACTGGGTCCACAATGGACCGAACGGCCGGCGAACCTGGAGGAACTGGTGCTCGCCTACCTGCGGCGGCCCGAATCCGCGAGCCTGCCTCGCCCGACACTGGCTTCGGCGTAAGGGGGAACGATGCTCTGGCTCACCTACCGTCAGCATCGCACGCAGCTGGCGATCACCGCCGGCCTGCTCGTCGCCGTCGGAATCATCCTGCTGGTCAACGGAAACGCCGCCGCGGACAGTCCGACCCCGGCGAAGCTCTTCGCGGATCTGTACCAGTATCTCTCCTGGCTCCAGGTCGTCCCGGTGGCGATCGGCGTCTTCTGGGGCGCCCCGCTGGTCGCGGCGGAATACGAACGCGGGACCACGAAACTCGCCTGGACCCAGTCGATCTCGCGGTTCCACTGGCTCGGCGTGAAGCTGGGGTTCCTCGCCGTCCTCGCCACTCTCGGCGGGCTCGCGTTCGGCGCGATGATGCAGCGCTGGGTGGAGGTCTTCCCGTCCGATCGCGGCGACACCGCCTTCACCAGCCGTTTCGACAATCCGGTCCTGTTCACGATGACCGGCGTCGCGCCGGGCGCGTGGTGGCTCTTCGGGTTCGTGCTCGGCACCGCCGCGGGCGCGCTCATCCGCAAGATCCTGCCCGCCATCGCCGTCACCATCGCGGTGTCGGTGGGCCTGATGATCGGCCTGAGCAACATCCGTGACGGCTACGCGGAACCTCTGCTCGTCGCGCTGGGCACGGAACCCGTGGGCAGGGTCGTCGAGATGGTCAGGGACGCGGCCGGTGAGATCACCGCGCTCAAGATCCTGCCCGCCGACTGGTACTGGCGCTTCCAGTGGACCGAAGCCGCGATCCTGACGGGCGTCTCGCTCCTGCTCGCCGTCGCCGCCACCTTCGCCATCCGCCGCCGCTCCTAGAAAGGCACAGCTTCTTGCTCTGGCTCACCTGGCGGCAGCACCGCACCCAGCTGCTCGTCACCTTCGGATTTCTCGCCTTGCTCGGCGGCATCCTGCTCCTCTCCGGACAGCTCGCCGCCGACGCCGCGAACGGCAAGACCTCCTTGTACTGTCACGGCGGCGGTATCCCGTGCCGTGAGTACGATGCGGGGCTGGAGGATCTCTACCAGAAGATCTACCCGCTGGTCGTGCTGGTGCCGTTCGTTCCGTTGCTGGCAGGCGTCTTCTGGGGCGCGCCCCTGCTCGCCAGGGAGTACGAGCGCAACACCCACCGGCTCGCGTGGACGCAGTCGGTCGGCCGAGGGCACTGGCTGGCCGTCAAGTTCGGCGTGCTCGCCGGGTGCGCGATGCTGGCCGGGCTCGCTTCGGGACAGATGTTCGGCGCGTGGCTGGAAATGTTCCCTGGCAAGGCGGAGAGCTTCGCCGAGACGTCCTACTTCGGCGCGCTCGGGGTCGCGCCCGCCGCCTGGTGGCTGTTCGCGTTCGCGCTCGGTGCGGCGGCCGGGGCGCTCGTGCGCAGGACCTTGCCCGCCATCGCGATCACGGTCGCGGTGTTCCTCGCGGCTTCGATCGCCTTGCTGCTGCTGAGGCCGCATTACGCCGAGCCGGTGCGCACGATCGGCGCTGATCCGGCCACGAAAGGGGCGCTGATCGTCAAGCTGGGCAGGGTCACGCCGGACGGCCGCGAAACGAGTTCGCTGGACGAAGTGCCCGGCTGCCCGCCAGGGCTGGGGAAGAGCGCGTGCGCTCAGGCGGCGGGATATCAGGACTTCACCGTCTATCAGCCGGTCGACCGGTTCTGGCGGTTCCAGTGGACCGAGGCGGGCATCCTGCTCGCCGCGACCGCGGTGCTCGGGGGCGTCGCGGTAGGGGGCACGGTCCGCCGCCGTCGCTGAGGCGGCGGCGGACCGGTTTCCTCAGTCCAGCTGGAGTTCGGGCCGGTACAGGTCGAACCAGTGGTAGAGGTCCAGCGCCCGGTCGATCCCGGAGCGCTGGGCCGACGACATCGTGACCGGGTCCACTTCGGACACCCGGTGCAACCAGTCGCGGTCCACCAGCTCGAACACCGGATTGTCCCGTTCGGTCAAGGCCTCCTTGGCCTGCTGCTGCAACGCCGCCGCGTAGCCGGGGTCCTGAGTGGACGGATACGGGCTCTTGACCCTGTCCCGCACGGACGCCGGGAGCACGTGTTCGGTCGCGTGCCGCAGCAGGCTCTTTTCCCTGCCGTCGAACGTCTTCAGCGACCACGGCGTGTTGTAGACGTACTCGACGAGGCGGTGGTCGCAGAACGGCACCCGCACTTCGAGCCCGACGGCCATCGACGCCCGGTCCTTGCGGTCCAGCAGCATCCGCACGAACCGGGTCAGGTGCAGGTTGCAGACGGTGCGCATCTTGCGGTCCTGCTCGCTCTCGCCGTCGAGGTGGTCGACCTGGGCGACGGCGGTGGCGTACTGGTCGGCGATGTAGCCGGGCAGGTCGAGCTTCTCCTGGACCTCGCCGCGCAGGAGGGCGCCCCGCTCGCTGGTGAGCCCCATCCGGAAGGCGAGCCAGGGGAACGTTCCGGAGTTCACCGCGGCTTCGTCGTGGAACCAGCGGTATCCGCCGAAGACCTCGTCGGCGGATTCGCCGGACAGCGCCACCGTCGACTCGGCGCGGATCGCCTTGAACAGCAGGTACAGCGAGGTGTCCATATCCCCGAGCCCGGCCGGGATGTCCCGCGCGGCCAGCACCTTGCGGCGGACCTCGGGGTCGCTGAGCTCGGCCGGGTTCAGCACGACGTCCTTGTGGTCCGAGCCGACCAGCCGCGCGACGTCGCGGATGAAGGGCGAGTCCGGAGTGTCCCGCACCTCGTCCGGTTTGAAGTTCTCCTCCTGGCCCTGGAAGTCGACCGAGAACGTGCGCAGCCGCTCGCCCTGCTCGGCCAGCCGCGCGGCGGCGAGACCGGTGACGGCGCTCGAGTCGAGCCCGCCCGACAGCAGGACGCAGCGGGGCACGTCGGCGATCAGCTGGCGGTGCACGATGTCGGTCATCAGTTCGCGCACCCGCTCGACCGTGGTCTCCTGGTCGTCCGTGTGCTGTTTCGCGTCGAGCTTCCAGTACGTCCGCGTGCGGATCCCGGAGCGGTCGACGGTGACGATCGTGCCCGGCCCGACCTCGTGCATGCCCTTCCACAGCGACCAGCCAGGGGTCTTGGTCATGGACATCAGCTCGCGCAGGCCGTCGGTGTCGACCACCTTGCGCGCCAAGGGATTCGCGAGGATCGCCTTCGGCTCGGAACCGAAGAGGACGCCGTCCGGGGTCGGGTAGTAGTAGAAGGGCTTGATACCCATGCGGTCGCGGATCATCACGAGCTTCTCGTCGCGCTCGTCCCAGATCGCGAAGGCGTACATGCCGTTGAGGTGGTCCACGACCTCGTCGCCCCACTCGAGGTAGCCGTGGAGCACGACCTCGGTGTCGCTGTCGGTCTCGAACCTGTGGCCGCGCTTGAGAAGTTCCTCGCGCAACTCGGTGAAGTTGTACGCCTCGCCGCTGTAGACCATTGCGGCCAGCCCGGCCTCGGCCATCGGCTGCCTGCCGCCCGGCAGGTCGATGATCGCCAGCCGCCGGTGGCCCAGCGCCACGTTCGGCCGGACCCAGGTGCCCGAATCGTCCGGCCCGCGGCACGCCATGGTCGCGGTCATCGCGTCGACGACCTCACGGCGTTGGCGCAGGTCCGTATCGAAGGAGACCCACCCTGCGATTCCGCACATCGCTACCTCCTGCTGGTTAGTTAGCACATACAACTATCCGTAACACCGGTGTAACACGCTTCGGCGGGCTTGTCTGCCCGAATTGCACGCTCCGTCCGCAGTGCGTCACGGTCTGTGGGCCACATCACCGGGCATCAAGAAGTCGTAAAGGCACCCGATCGGGGCATCAAGAGGCCGTCAGGCCGTAGTCGCGTTGGTCTGTACCAGGCGCAGTGTTGCGGGGTCCTGGTCGCCGATGGGGTGACCTGTCCTGAGAGGTGCCTAGTGGCCGACTTGCTCTACGCCGTGCTCCTGATCGGCGTATTCGTGGTTCTCGCCCTGACCTTGCGTGGTCTGGAGAAGCTGTGACCGGCACGGGAACCGTGGCCAACGTCGTCGGCGGACTGCTGGCGCTGGGGCTGATCGTCTATTTGTTCATCGCACTGGTCAGGCCGGAGAAATTCTGATGTCAGACACCGCGGCCGGCCTCCTGCAGGCCGGCCTCTTACTCGTCGCGCTCGCCGTGGTCTACCGGCCACTGGGCGACTACATGGCGCGCGTTTTCTCGACCGAGAAGCACACCAAGGCCGAACGCGGCCTGTACCGCCTCTTCCGGGTGAACCCCGGTTCGGAACAGCACTGGAAGACCTACGCGTCCGCCGTGATCGGCTTCTCGTTCGTCTCCGTTGTGCTCCTGTACCTGCTTCAACGGCTCCAGGCGATCCTGCCGTGGAGTCTCGGCAAGGAACCGGTCTCGCCGGCGGTCGCCTTCAACACCGCCGTCAGCTTCGTGACCAACACGAACTGGCAGTCCTACAGCCCCGAAGCGACCATGGGTCACTTCGTGCAGATGGCCGGCCTGACCGTGCAGAACTTCCTGTCCGCCGCCGTCGGCCTTTCGGTCGCCGTCGCGGTGGTCCGCGGCTTCGTCCGCTCGAAGACCGACCGCCTCGGCAACTTCTGGGTGGACCTGACGCGCGGCACGATCCGGATCCTGCTGCCGATCGCCTTCGTGGCGGCGATCGCGCTGATCGCGCTCGGCGTCGTCCAGAGCCTCAAGAGCGGCGTGGACGTCCTCAATCCGGACGGCAGCACGAGCAAGATCGCGCTCGCGCCGGCCGCGAGCCAGGAGGCCATCAAGGAACTCGGGACCAACGGTGGCGGCATCTTCAACGCCAACTCCTCGCACCCGTTCGAAAACCCGAACGCCTGGACCAACCTGATCGAGATCTTCCTGATCCTGGTCATCCCGGTCTCGCTCACCCGGACGTTCGGCAAACTCGTCGGCAACACGCGCCAGGGTTACGTCCTGCTGTCGGTGATGGCCGGGTTGTGGACCGCGATGCTCGCGGTGACCTGGCTGGCCGAGGCCAACGCGAGCGGTCCGGCGTCGCTGGCCGCCGGGGCGAACCTGGAGGGCAAGGAGCAGCGGTTCGGCATCGGCCTGAGTTCGCTGTTCGCCACCAGCACCACGGGCACGTCCACCGGCGCGGTCAACAGCATGCACGACAGCTACAGCGGGCTCGGCGGTGGCGGAACCCTGCTCAACATGCTGCTGGGCGAGATCTCGCCGGGTGGGGTGGGCACCGGTCTCTACGGCATCCTGGTGATGGCCGTGATCGCGATGTTCCTCGCCGGCCTGATGGTCGGCCGCACACCGGAATACCTGGGGAAGAAACTCGGCAAACGCGAGGTCACCTGCGCGGCCGTCTCGATGCTGGCGATGCCGACCGTGGTACTGCTCGGCTCCGGTGTCGCGCTGATGAATTCCGGCAACCTGGCCGCGTTGAACAACCCGGGCGCGCACGGGCTTTCCGAGGTGCTCTACGCCTACGCCTCGGCGGGCAACAACAACGGCAGCGCGTTCGCCGGGCTCACCGTGACGAACGACTGGTTCCAGTCCTCACTCGGCGTCGCCATGCTGCTCGGCCGGTTCGTCCCGATCCTCGCCGTGCTGTGCCTGGCCGGATCCCTTGCCTCGCAACGGAAGGTTCCGGAGACCGCCGGCACGCTGCCCACCACCGGACCGCTCTTCGGCACGATGCTCGCGGGCACGATCGTGCTCGTCGCGGCCCTCACCTTCATCCCGGCGCTCGCGCTCGGGCCAATAGCGGAAGCACTGGCATGAGTCGCGGTACACACAGAGACCACCACGCGCGCGTTGGTCGGCAGACCCCGCTATCGGGGCGGCAGGGCGCTCTCACATCGGACTCGCGCTTCATCCGGAAACAGCGCCCTGGCGACGCGATCGCGGCCGCGCGCAAACTCGCGAAGGACACAGCACTCGCATGACCGCCACTCAAGAACGCACCCCTGAAGAGACGACACAGCACCACGTCGAGAACACCGGCCGGGTCGGCGCGGGGATCTTCAGCCCGCGCCAGCTGCTGACCTCGCTCCCGGAGGCACTGCGCAAGCTCAACCCCAAGCACCAGCTCGGCAACCCGGTCATGTTCGTGGTGTGGATCGGCTCGGCGCTGACCACGGTCTTCGCGATCACCGATCCGAGCGTGTTCACCATCCTCATCACCATCTGGCTGTGGTTCACCGTCCTGTTCGCGAACCTCGCCGAGGCCGTCGCGGAAGGCCGGGGCAAGGCGCAGGCGGAAACCCTGCGGCGCAGCAAGAAGGAGACCGTCGCCCGCCGCCTCACCGAGGACGGGGACGAGGAGACCGTGCCGGGCGCCGACCTGCGCGTCGGCGACCTCGTGGTCGTCGAGGCCGGGCAGGTCATCCCCGGTGACGGCGACGTCGTCGAGGGCATCGCGACCGTCGACGAATCGGCCATCACCGGCGAGTCGGCCCCGGTCATCCGCGAATCGGGCGGAGACCGGTGCGCGGTCACCGGCGGCACCACGGTGCTCTCGGACCGCGTCGTCGTGAAGATCACCACCAAACCCGGCGAGTCCTTTGTGGACCGCATGATCGCGTTGGTGGAAGGCGCTTCCCGGCAGAAGACGCCGAACGAGATCGCGCTGACGATCCTGCTCTCCACGCTCACGATCATCTTCCTGCTCGCCGTGGTGGCGTTGCAGCCGATGGCGGGCTACTCCGGCAGCCAGCAGTCCGTGATCGTGCTGACCGCGTTGCTGGTCTGCCTGATCCCGACGACGATCGGCGCGCTGCTGTCCGCGATCGGGATCGCGGGGATGGACCGGCTGGTGCAGCGCAACGTGCTCGCCACGAGCGGTCGCGCGGTGGAGGCCGCCGGTGACGTCTCGACGCTGCTGCTGGACAAGACCGGGACGATCACCTTCGGCAACCGCAAGGCCACCGAGCTGATCCCGGTCGGTACGTCCACTGTGGACGACATCGCCAAGGCGGCCCGGCTGTCCAGCCTCGCCGACGGAACGCCCGAAGGCCGCAGCATCGTCGAGCTCGTCGCGCGGGAACACGGGCTCGCGGAGACCGCGTCCGACGACGAGAAGCTCGCGGACTTCGTCGAGTTCACCGCGCAGACCCGGATGAGCGGAATCGACGTCGGCGAACGGCAGGTCCGCAAGGGCGCCACCGCCGCGGTGCGCGAGTGGGTCCGCGAGCGCGGCGGCGAAATGCCGGACGAGACCGAACGCGTCGTCGACGAGATCAGCCAGCAGGGCGGGACCCCGCTGGTGGTCGCGGAGTACGACGGCGCGAAGGCGTTCGTACGCGGCGTGATCCGGCTGTCCGATGTGGTCAAACCGGGGATGAAGGAGCGGTTCGTCCAGCTCCGCGCGATGGGCATCAAGACCGTCATGATCACCGGGGACAACCCCCTCACCGCGAAGGCCATCGCACAGGACGCGGGCGTCGACGACTACCTCGCCGAAGCCAAACCCGAAGACAAGATGGCGCTGATCAAGAAGGAGCAGGAGGGCGGGCGGCTGGTCGCGATGACCGGCGACGGCACCAACGACGCCCCCGCGCTGGCGCAGTCCGACGTCGGCGTCGCGATGAACACCGGGACCTCCGCCGCCAAGGAGGCGGGGAACATGGTGGACCTCGACTCCGACCCGACGAAACTGATCGAGATCGTGGAGATCGGCAAGCAGCTGCTGATCACCCGCGGCGCGCTGACCACCTTCAGCGTCGCCAACGACCTCGCGAAGTACTTCGCCATCCTGCCCGCGATGTTCACCGGTATCTTCGCCCAGCTCGGCGCGCTCAACGTCATGCAACTGGCGACGCCGAAGTCGGCGATCCTCTCGGCGGTCATCTTCAACGCGCTGATCATCGTCGGGCTGATCCCGCTCGCCCTGCGCGGCGTCCGCTACAAGCCGTCGTCGGCCTCGGCGCTGCTGCGCCGGAACCTGCTGGTCTACGGCCTCGGCGGGATCGTCAGCCCGTTCATCGGGATCTGGCTGATCGACCTGCTCGTCCGTCTCATCCCTGGAATCGGGTGACCCATGAACGCACTGCTGAAGCAGACCCTCGCCGGGCTGCGTGTCCTCCTCGTCTTCACGGTCCTGCTGGGTGTGGTCTATCCCCTGGGTGTCTGGGCGATCTCCCGGATCCCCGGTCTCGAAGGCAACGCGGAAGGCTCGGTCATCACCCGGGACGGGCAGGCCGTCGGCTCGTCGCTGATCGGCGTCGGCCCGGTCGCGGCCGACCCGGCCAAGGATCCGTGGTTCCACAACCGCCCGTCCGCGGGCTCGAAGGACGTCCTCGGGCCCGGCGACCCGTCGTCGTCCGGCGCGTCGAACAAGGGCCCGTACAACGAGGACCTGGTCTCCGCGATCGGGGAGCGCAAGAAGCTCATCGCCGCCCGCGAGGGTGTCCAGGAGTCGATGGTGCCCGCCGACGCGGTGACGGCGTCGAGCTCCGGGATGGATCCGGCGATCAGCGTCGCCTACGCCGGCCTCCAGATCCCGCGAGTGGCCAGGAACACGGGCCTGCCCGAGGAGAAGGTCCGGCAGCTCGTGGCGGAGAACACGAGCGGCGCCGGGATCGGTGTGCCGGGTGTCAATGTGCTGAAGGTCAACTTGGCCGTGCGCGACGCGGCCGGAGGAGCACACTGACAGACGTGGACGAGAACACGACCAAGCCGCGCCGGGGCGAGCTGAGGATCTACCTCGGCGCGGCCCCCGGCGTCGGCAAGACCTACGCGATGCTCGGCGAGGCGCGGCGACGCCTCGACCGGGGCACCGACGTGGTCATCGGCCTGGTCGAGATGCACGGGCGGAAGAAGACCGCGGAACTCGTCGAAGGTCTGGAGATCGTGCCGCGCCGCCGGTCGGCGCACCGGGAGCACGAGTTCGAGGAGATGGACCTCGACGCGCTGCTCGCCCGCGCGCCCGAGGTCGCCGTGGTCGACGAACTCGCGCACACCAACGTGCCGGGTTCGCGCAACGAGAAGCGCTGGCAGGACATCGACGAACTGCTGGCCGCCGGGATCGACGTCCTCTCCACGGTGAACGTGCAGCATCTGCAGAGCCTCAACGACGTCGTCGAGCGGATCACCGGTGTCACCCAGCAGGAGACGGTGCCCGACGAGGTCGTGCGGCGGGCCGAACAGCTGGAGCTGGTGGACATCACGCCCGAAGCGCTCCGGCGGCGCCTGGCGCACGGCAACGTCTATCCGGCCGAGCGGATCGACGCCGCGCTGGGCAACTACTTCCGTCCCGGCAACCTCACCGCGCTGCGGGAACTCGCGCTGCTGTGGGTGGCCGACCAGGTCGACGTCGCCCTGCAGCGGTACCGGGCCGAGCAGAAGATCACCGACACGTGGGAAGCACGCGAACGGGTGGTCGTGTCCATCACCGGCGGGCCGGAGAGCGAGACGCTCATCCGCCGCGCGAGCCGAATCGCGAACCGCGCGGGCGCCGAACTGCAGGTGCTGCACATCCTGCGGGGTGACGGGCTCGCCGGGATGGGGCCGACGGCGGTCGGCAAGTACCGGAAGCTGGCCGAAGAGGTCGGCGCGACCTTCCACACCGTCGTCGGCGACGACGTGCCGACGGCGCTGCTCGACTTCGCGCGCGGGGTGAACGCGACCCAGCTGGTGGTCGGGACCTCGCGGCGGTCGCGCGTGGCGAGGCTGTTCGACGAGGGCATCGGCGCGGCCGTGGTCCAGCGGTCCGGCCCGATCGACGTCCACATGGTCACGCACGACGAAGCGGGCGGACGGCTGCGCGCCCGCTTCAACCGCAGCCCCCTGCCGTCCTCGCGGCGGCTGGCCGGCTGGGCACTCGCCGTCGTCCTGCCCGTCCTGGCGACGTTGCTCGGCGTCGTCCTGGAGGAGCAACTCGATTTCTCGACCGACGTGGTCGTCTACATGCTGGCGACGGTACTGGTCGCGCTCGCGGGCGGGCTCGGGCCCGCGCTGCTCGCGGCGGTGTTCTCCGCCGGGCTGCTGAACTTCTTCTTCACCCCGCCGTTGCACAACCTGACCGTCCACGAGCCGCGCAACGTGATCACGCTGGTCGCGATGGTGCTGGTGGCGGTCCTCGTCGCGGCGGTCGTCGACACGGCCGCCCGGCGCGCGACGCAGGCCGCGCGAGCGCGGACCGAGGCCGCCTTGCTCGCCTCCTACGCGCGGACGGTGCTGACGCACACCAACCCGATCGAGCGGCTGCTGGAGAAGGTCCGCGAGAACTTCGGCCTGACTTCGGTGACCCTGCTGGAAAAGCGGGACGGGAAGTGGAAACGGGTGGCGAACGCCGGCACGGATCCGTGCGCGGACCCGGACCAGGCCGACGCCGACATCGCGGTCACCGCGGATGTCCATCTGACGCTGCGGGGCCGCGCGCTGCCCGCGTCGGATCGGGGAGTGCTGGAGGCCGTCGCGGGACAGGCGTTGCTCGCCCTGCGGCAGCAGCGGACGGCGAAAGCGGCCAGCCGCGCCGAGCGCAAGGCCGAGGCGACCGAACTCCGCACGGCATTGCTTTCCGCCGTGGGACACGACCTCCGGACCCCGCTGACGTCCATCAAGGCGGCCATCGGCAGCCTGCGCGCGACCGACATTTCACTGTCCGAAGAGGACACCGAGGAACTGCTCGAAGCGATCGAGGAATCGGCGGACCGCCTGGCCGGGCTGATCGACAATCTGCTCGACTCCTCCCGGCTGGCGACCGGCGCGGTGCGCCCGCACCTGCGTCCGGTCGGCTACGACGAGGTCGTCTCGCACGCCTTGTCCAATGTGGACAACTCGGATGCGGTCGTCGTCGCGATCGATTCGCGGCTGCCGTCGGTCTGCGCCGATCCCGGTCTGCTCGAACGGGTCGTGGCGAACGTGATCGACAACGCGCTGCGGCACGGCGCGTCCGGCGAGCCGGTCTCGGCCAGGGCGAGCACGCATTCGGACCATGTCGAACTGCGCATCGTCGACCACGGGCGCGGGCTGAAGAAGGGCACCGCGGATTCGGCGTTCGCGCCGTTCCAGCGGCTCGGGGGAGACCGGGACAGCGTGCCCGGCGTGGGACTGGGGCTGTCGGTCGCCAAGGGGTTCACCGAGGCGATGGGCGGGCGGATCCGGGCGGAGGACACGCCCGGCGGCGGGCTCACCGTCGTCATCTCGCTGCCCGCATATGTTGGTCAGGATCCGGAAAAGAGCCTCCTCGCGTTCGACGACGAGGGTCTGGAGAACGAAGAGGAGGAGCGAGTGCGATGAGCGCAGACACCGCGTCGGCGACCGTGCTGGTCGTCGACGACGAACCGCAGATCGTGCGAGCCCTGCGGATCAACCTGTCCGCCCGCGGCTACAAGGTGATCACCGCGCACGACGGGACGGCCGCGCTGAAGGCCGTCGCCGAGACCAAACCCGACGTCGTCGTGCTGGACCTCGGCCTGCCCGACCTCGACGGCACCGAGGTGATCGCCGGGCTGCGCGGCTGGACGACCGTGCCGATCATCGTGCTGTCCGCGCGCGGCGATTCGGCCGACAAGGTGCAGGCCCTCGACGCCGGTGCCGACGACTACGTCACCAAACCCTTCGGCATGGACGAGCTTCTGGCGCGGTTGCGGGCCGCCGTGCGCCGCTCGGCGTCGTCCGGTGTGGACGGTGCGGACGCGGTGGTGGACACGGGATCGTTCCGGATCGACCTCGCGGCGAAGAAGGTGCGCCGGGACGGCAAGGAAGTGCACCTCACCAAGACCGAATGGGGAGTGCTGGAACTGCTGGTGCGCAACCGCGGGCGCCTGGTGGCGCAGAAGCAGCTGCTGCACGAGGTGTGGGGGCCGACCTACGAGACCGAATCGCACTACCTGCGGGTGTATCTGGCGCAGCTGCGGCGGAAACTGGAGCCGGAACCCTCGCGGCCGCGGCACCTGCTGACGGAACCGGGGATGGGCTACCGCTTCGAAGTGTGAAGCCCGCGGTCGCCTGCCCCCCGGACGCCATGAAAGGTCCTTTCCTTGCAAAATTTGCAAGGAAAGGACCTTTCATGGCGCGTGAGGGGGGAAGGTGTCGCGAAAGTGGCTTTCGCAACCTTCAACGTTGCGAAAGTGGCTTTCGCAACCCCATGCCGGGAGCGTGCCGCCCCACCACGCGCCGCCCCACCGCGCGCCGCAAAGTAGTGAAGGCCTCCTTCCCCACCCTCAAGGTAGGCAAGGAGGCCTTCACGACCCCAAGTCCTACTGAGCGCTGCTCGTGGACGTGTCGGTGCCGGAGGTGCTGGACCGGCCCGGAGTCGACTCACTGGGGGCACCACTGGTGCTGGAGCCGCCGCCCGGCGGAGTCGACGAGGTCTCCGGCGGGGTGGTCGTAGTTGTGGTCGTCTTCGGCGGCGTGGTCGTGGTGGTGGTCTTCGGCGGGGGTGTCGTGGTCGTCGTCGGCGGCAGGACCGTGGTGCCCGGCCCGGGACCAGGGCCAGGGCCCGGGTTCGGCGGGGGCGGGGTGACGACGCTCGTCGTCTCCTTGCCGTCCGCCCCGACCGAGGTCACCGTGGTCGGCGGTGCGGTCGAGCTGGAGGGCGCGCCCGGCGTCGGCGAGCCGCTGACGGTCATCGGGCCGCCGGGGACGGCGTTGCCAGGGACCAGCTGGACGCCGGCGGGGGCGATGCCCTGTCCGCCGCCGGGGACACCGGTGCCGCCCGCGGTGGCGGAGACGCCGGGGCCCGCGAGTTCGGCGATCGCGGCGAAGGCCGTCGCCACCACGAGGCCGCTGACGCCGAGTACGGCGTAGCCTGCGCGGTTGAGCTTGCCGGTGGCGCCACGCGGCGGTGCCACGGACACGCGTGCGCTCGGATCAGACCCGTCGGGACGGGGCATGTGCTGGCTCCTCGGATGGGGGACTTCGGGGAGTTCGGCTACCCGGGCGAGGTAGCCCAAAGTGGGGACCCGGCGCGGAGATTATCACCGCCGCTTCACCGTCTGCGAACTACAGCGAACGTGGTGTTCACCCTCCGCGTTCATCCGCATGGTGCACGATAGGGGACGTGAGTGAAGAAGTAACGCACATCAGGCTGACCGCGTGGGTGCACGGCCGGGTGCAGGGGGTCGGTTTCCGCTGGTGGACACGCAGCAGGGCGCTTGAACTGGGGTTGGTCGGCAGCGCGGCCAATCTGGCCGACGGACGTGTCGAGGTGATAGCGGAGGGTGATCGCGAACACTGTGAGCGGCTTTTGACCGCCCTGCGATCCGGGGAATCACCCGGAAGTGTGGATCACGTCGTCGAGCGGTGGTCGCCCGCGAAAGGTGGGCTTCGCGGGTTCGTGGAGCGCTGAGGCCCGGCGTCCCACGATCACCGTGAGCACACAGGTAGCCTGGGTCGATTGAAAGACCGGTTCCCGCAGCCAGAGGGGTCAGCACGACGTGCACCTGAAGAGCCTGACGCTCAAGGGCTTCAAGTCCTTCGCCTCGGCGACGACGTTGCGTTTCGAGCCGGGCATCACCTGTGTGGTCGGACCGAACGGTTCCGGCAAGTCGAACGTCCTCGACGCGCTCCGCTGGGTCATGGGCACCCAGGGCGCGAAGGACCTGCGCGGCGGCAAGATGGAGGACGTCATCTTCGCGGGGACCGCCGGCCGCGCCCCGCTCGGGCGCGCCGAGGTCACCCTGACGATCGACAACGCCGACGGCGCGCTGCCCATCGAGTACTCCGAGGTCTCGATCACCCGCCGGATGTTCCGTGACGGCGCGAGCGAGTACGAGATCAACGGCGACCGCTGCCGCCTGATGGACGTGCAGGAACTGCTGTCGGACTCCGGTATCGGCCGCGAGATGCACGTCATCGTCGGGCAGGGGCAGCTTTCGGCGATCCTCGAATCGAAACCCGAGGAGCGCCGCGCCTTCATCGAAGAGGCCGCCGGTGTCCTCAAGCACCGCAAGCGCAAGGAACAGACCCTGCGCAAGCTCGCGAACATGCAGGGCAACCTCGACCGTCTCGGCGACCTCACCACCGAGCTCCGCCGCCAGCTCAAACCGCTGGGCAAACAGGCCGAGATCGCCCGCAAGGCGCAGTGGGTGCAGTCCGAACTGCGCGACGCGCGGCTGCGGCTGTTCGCCCACGACCTGGTCACCCAGCGCGAAGGCATCGCCAAGGAAGAGGCCGACGAGCGTGTCGCCCGTCAGCGTCGCGCCGAAGTCGAGCAGGCGCTGGAGATCGTCGCCGCCGAGGAGGCCGAGCTCGAAGCGTCGCTCGCCGAGGACGCGCCGAAACTGGCCGCCGCACAGGAGACTTGGTACAAGCTTTCCGCGTTGACCGAACGGTTGCGCGGCACCGTGCGGCTCGCGCTGGAGCGTCAGCGGCACCTGTCGTCCGACGTGCAGCAGGCGAGCACCGGCCGCGACCCCGACGAGCTGCTCGCCGAGGCCGAGCAGGTCGCCGAGCGGGAGCAGGAACTCAACGAGGCCGTCGCCGAGGCCCGGATGGTGCTTTCGGAGACCGTCCAGCGGCGTGAGCAGCTCGAACACCTCGTCCAGGCCGCCGAGCGGGCGCATATGGCCGCCGTCCGCGCGATCGCCGACCGCCGGGAAGGGCTCGCGAAGCTCTCCGGTCAGGTCGAGGCGTTGCGCAGCAAGAACGGCGCCACCTCCGACGAGATCGACCGGCTCACCGTGTCACTCGAAGAGGCCGCCGAGCGGGCGGAGATCGCTGTCGAGGAACTCGAAGAGGCCAAGGCCGCGGGTGGCGTCGAGGAATCCGACGATTCCGACCTGCAGGCCCATCACGACCGCGCGGTGGAGGCCAACAACGCCGCCAAGGCGCGGGTCGAGGAACTGGTCAAGGCCGAGCGGGCCGCCGAACGCGAGATCGCGTCGGAGAAGGCCCGTGTCGAGGCACTGTCGATGGGCCTGCGGCGCAAGGACGGCGCGGGGGCTCTGCTGGGCGCGCAGCATGAACTGCCGGGCCTGCTCGGTTCGGTGGCAGCCCTGCTCACCGTCGAGGCGGGCCACGAAGTCGCGCTGGCCGCGGCGCTCGGACCGGTCGCCGACGCGGTCGCGGTCAACGGTGGCGAAGACGCGCTCGCCGCGCTGAAGTTCTTGAAGGACAACGATTCCGGCCGCGCGGGCATTCTGCTCGGCGGGCTGGAGTCCACTGTGGACACGAGTGGCTGGCCGTCGCTGCCCGAGGGTGCGCGCTGGGCGCGTGAAGTCGTCACCGCGCCGCCCGCGTTGCGGTCCGCCGTCGAGCACGCGCTGGACCGAGTGGCCATTGTGGACGGTCTGGAGTCCGCGCGCCGTCTCGTCGAGGTGTATCCCGAAGTCAGTACGGTCACGCCCGAAGGCGACGTCTTCGGCGCGCGCTGGGCGGTCGGCGGGTCCGCCCGCAGCGAGAGCGTCATCGAGGTGCAGGCCGCGGTCGACGAGGCGAGCGATCGGCTGAGCGCCGCCGAGCGCGCGCTGGAACGCACCGCCGCGGAACTCGAAGGCGCCCGCGCCGGACAGGCCGCCCGTCGCGAAGAGGTCGGCAGGGCAAAGGAAGCGCTCGGGGACGCGAAGGTCCGCAAGGCGCGCTCGTCCGAGCGCCTGAACCGGATGCAGCAGGCCGCGCGTGCCGCGCAGGCCGAAATGGACCGGCTGAGCAACCAGCGCGCCAAGGTCGAGCAGAGCCGCGAAGAGGCGATGCGGCAGCTCGCCGAACTCGAAGAGCGGCTGGCCGCCGTCGCCGACCAGGAGGTCGACGAGGATCCGGACACCGCCGAGCGTGACCAGGCAGCCGAAGACCTCGGCACGGTCCGCCAGGAGGAGATGGAATCCCGGCTCGCGCTGCGCACCGCCGAGGAACGCGCGCGGAGCATCCAGGGCAAGGCCGAGTCGCTCCGCCGGGCCGCTCACGCCGAGCGGCAGGCGCGCGAACGCGCCGAAAAGTCCAGGGCCGCCCGGAAACGCGGCGCCGAGATCGCCAACGCGGTGGTCAACGGCGGTGAGATCGCGCTGGAGCGCATCGAGGTCTCCGTGCAGCGCGCCGCCCACGAACGGGACGAGGCGCAGGCGCGGCGGCAGTCGCGGGAGACCGCGCTGACCCAGGTCCGCAGCAAGGTCCGCGAACTGACCGGCGAACTGGAGAAGCTCACCGACGCCGTCCACCGCGACGAGGTGCTGCGCGCCGAACAGCGGCTGCGGCTCGAACAGCTCGAAACCAAGATCGCCGAAGACTTCGGCATCGGTCTCGAGGACCTCGTCGCCGAGTACGGCCCGGACGTCCCCGTGCCGCCGAGCGCGGGGGAGATGGCCGAGTACGAGGCCGCCAAGGAACGCGGCGAGGACGTCACTCCGCCGCCGCCCATGCCGTTCGACCGCGACACCCAGGCACGCCGGGCCAAGCGCGCGGAGAAGGACCTGAGCCTGCTGGGCAAGGTCAACCCGCTGGCGCTGGAGGAGTTCGCGGCGCTGGAGGAGCGGTACAAGTTCCTCTCGACCCAGCTCGAAGACCTCAAGGACACCCGCAAGGACCTCGAAGCCGTCATCAAGCAGGTCGACGAAAAGATCCTCGAGGTCTTCGCGTCGGCGTACGAGGACGTCGCGCGCGAGTTCGAGACGGTGTTCAGCGTGCTGTTCCCGGGCGGTGAGGGGCGCATGGTGCTCACTCAGCCCAACGACCTGCTTTCCACCGGTGTCGACGTCGAAGCGCGCCCGCCGGGCAAGAAGGTCAAGCGGCTCTCGCTGCTCTCCGGTGGCGAGAAGTCGCTCGTCGCCGTCGGCATGCTGGTGGCGATCTTCCGCGCCCGGCCTTCGCCCTTCTACGTCATGGACGAGGTCGAGGCCGCGCTCGACGACACCAACATGCGACGGCTGATCGGGCTGCTGGAGCAGTTGCGGGACTCTTCGCAGCTGATCATCATCACCCACCAGAAGCCGACCATGGAGATCGCAGACGCCCTGTACGGCGTTTCGATGCAGGGCGACGGCATCACGAAGGTGATCTCGCAGCGGCTGCGGACGTCCGAAGAGGACCCGGTTCCCGCCTAGCGCGTGCTATGAAAGGTCCTTTCCTTGCAAAATTTGCAAGGAAAGGACCTTTCATAGCGTTCGGGGAGGGGCTAAACCGGCGTCGACTCCTTCACGTCCGGTTCGGCCAGCGGGTCCACGCTCCCGTGCCGCAGCGACAGCAACCCGCCCACCACGAGCGTGATCACCACACCGCACAGCGTGTACCAAGGCCACGCCAGCGCCACGGTGTTCCCGGAAACCTTGCTGAAGTCGACACCGATCAGGCTGCCGTCCGGTTTGTTGAACTTGACGCCCAGGATGATGAAGGCCATCACGATCACCGTCGACACGAACGCCACGATCGCGTCCGCCTGCCGCGCCCGCTTGATCAGCAGGCCCAGGAGGAACGCGCCGAGCAGCGCGCCGTAGGTGTAGCCGGTGATGCCGAGTGCCTGCACCACGATCGGGTCGGCCGAGGTCTTGTTGGAGGAGGCGAACAGGCCCGCGCACAGGATCAGCGCGCCCGCCCAGACGATCGTCCAGATCCGGCCGTGCTTCAGCCGGTCGGCTTCCGGGAGTTCCCGGCCGATCACCCGTTCGTAGACGTCGGTCACCGTGGACGATGCCAGCGCGCCGAGCGACGAACTCAGTGCGGCGGCGAGGATCCCGGCGATCACGAACCCGGACAGGCCGCTCGGCAGGTCGTTGACGATGAAGTTCGCGAACAGTTCGTCCTTGTTGGCCAGCCCGAGTCCTTCCGGCTTCGGCTTCGTCGGGGCGAGACCGTTGTACAGCACCCACAGCAGCACACCGATGAACAGGAACAGCGCGAACTGCAGGAACACCACGAAACCACTGGCCACCAAGGCCTTCCGCGCGGCGCGCAGATCGTTGGTCGCCTGGAGGCGTTGCACGATCAGCTGGTCCGAACCGTGCGACGCCATCGAGAGCACCGCGCCACCGATCAACGCGGTGAAGAACGCGTACTGGCCGGTGAGCATGTTCGACGAGAAGTCGAAGAGCTGGAACTTGTTGGCGTCCACGGCCTTGCCGAACCAGCCGTCGGGCAGCCTGCCGGAGATCACCCAGATCACCACGACCGCGCCGAGGACGTACCAGAGCATCTGGATCGCGTCGACCCAGACGACCGCGCGGACCCCGCCGAAGAAGCTGTAGAGCACCATCGCGATACCGAGGCCGACCACGATGGTCCAGTACGAGACGTTCAGGCCGTAGGCCGCCATCACCACCTTGATCGGGATCGCGGTGGCGAACAGCCGGATACCGTCGGCCAGGGTGCGAGTGAGCAGGAAGGTCACCGACGCGGTGCCCTGCAGCCCGCTGCCGAAGCGTTTGCCGAGGAAGGCGTAGGCGGTGACCAGGTTGCCCGCCACGTACCGCGGCAACAGCACCATCGACACCACGATCCGGCCCGCGATGTACCCGATCGCCAGTGCCAGGTACGTCATCCCGCCGTCGCCGGGCGTGGCGATGTAGGCCACCGTCGGCACGGAGAGCACGGTGAGGGTGGACGTCTCCGCGGAGACCACCGAGAGGCAGGCCACCCACCAGGAGATCTTGCCTTCACCGACGAAGTAGTCGGACCCGGATTTCTGTTTGCCGCCGATCCAGACGCCCAGCAAGGGCATGCCGACCAGAAAAAGCCCGATGATCGCGAGGTCAAGTGCGCGCATCCGTATCTCCTATCGCTCGCCGGTCTTCGCCGCCACCCGTAGCCGGGTCACGGTTGAGCTGTGCGGGGCGGGGAGCCGCAGGGGGCCCGCGCCCGGGGTGATGCTGCCGAGCAGCCGGTCGCCGCGGGCGCCGGTCGCCGACGGGAGGTTCCCCGGGACGCCGGACCACGTCAGCCAGCCGAGCAGAATGGTCAGGTATGCCTCTTTGCCCGCGCGGGGCAGCCCGTGGTCGTCACTGGTCTTCAGCGCCGTATCCGGCAGGTTCCTGGTGAGCGTGGCCATGAGCGCCGGGTTGTCGGCACCGCCGCCGGAGACGATCAGCGTGGCGATCGAGTGGCGACGGCATTCCGCGGCGATGGTCACGGCGGTCAGTTCGGTCAGCGTCGTCAAGAGGTCTTCCGCGCCGACCGGCGGGAGCCCGTCGAGCGCCTCGTCGAGATACGTGCCGTGGAACAGTTCCTTGCCGGTCGACTTCGGCGGCTCTGCCGCGTAGTACGGGTCGAGCAGGAGCTTCGCCAGCAGGTCGGGCCGTACGTTTCCGCGCAGGGCGAGCGCTCCGTCGACGTCGGCACGCAGTCCGGTGACGCGGTGTGCGGCGATGTCCATCAACGCGTTGCCAGGACCGGTGTCGTAGGCGAGGACGTCGCCGTCGGCGGGGACCACGGTGATGTTCGCGATCCCGCCGATGTTCAGCGCCGCGACCGGACCGGAAGCGGCCATTTCCCGTAACCACAACGCGTCCAGCGTGCTGGCGAGCGGTGCGCCGTGCCCGCCGGCGGCGACGTCCCGGACGCGCAGGTCGGCCACGACCGGCAGCCCGGTGCGTTCGGCGATCCACGCCGGGTTCCCCAGTTGCAGCGTCCCACGCGCGACGCCGTCTTCGATCCAGTGGAACACCGTCTGGCCCAGCGAGGCGACGACGTCCGCCTCGCCGCGGGCCAGTTCCTCGACCCCGCGAGCGGCCGCCTCGGCGAAGGCCTGGCCCACCAGGGTGTCGAGTTTCGTGAGCTGTTCGGCGTCGCAGGGGCTCGGCGGCAGGGCGGCGAGCAAGGCCTCGCGGAGCTCATCGGGATAAGGGACTTCCAGTTGGCCGAGCGGGGAGAGCACCACGGTGTCCCCGTCGGCGTGCAGTTCGGCGGCCGCCACGTCGATCCCGTCGATCGATGTGCCGGAGATGAGCCCGATCACCCGGACCCCAGTGCCGGAAGAAACCGTCATTCGGAGTGGTCTAGCCGTCGGTCCGGAGATCGCGCAAGCCGGACCGTTTCTTCTTGTCCGAAATGAGTCCTATCCAGTGGATGCTTGACAAGATCGGCTTCCTTCCCGTGGGGCGTCTGAGCGCGACGGGGTGCGGATGCGAGGATGGCGCCGTGTCGAGTACCCCCTGGTTCTGGATCGTTGTCGTTGCCGTCGTGGTCCTGGTCGCCGTTCTGGTGGCCGGGCTGTTCATCGCGCGCCGCCGCCGGATCAGCCTGGACGAGTCCAAGGCTGCCGATGTCGTCGAGAAGCCGAAGGGCGGCGGCTATACCGCGACCGGCGGGATCGCTCTCGCCCCCGGCGGCGAGAAGACCGAGGAAGAACCGGAACACCCGGTCGAGGATCGCCCGGAGACCGACGGGCAGCCCGCCGTCGGAGACGACGCGGCGGTGCCGAGGGATTCCGCGCAGCGCACGGTGCGCGACGTCGAACTCCCCGAGCCTGCCGAGGAAACCGCGCCCGCGCCCGCTCCCGCCGACGAGATCGCCCCGGCCTCCGGCCGCTTGGAGCGGCTGCGCGGCAGGCTGGGCAAGTCCCGTTCGGTGTTCGGGCAGAGCCTGCTCGGCCTGCTGGGCGCCGGTGATCTGGACGAGGATTCCTGGCAGGACGTCGAAGACACGCTGCTCATGGCGGACCTTGGTGCCGCGACGACCACCGAGATCGTCGAGCGTCTTCGTGACGAGCTGAAGCGCCGCGCGGTGCGGACCTCCGAGGAGGCGCGCGCGGTGTTGCAGGAGGTGCTGACCTCCGCCCTGTCGACCGACGCGGTCCGGGCCGTCCGCGCGCTGCCGCACACCGTCGACGGGGTGAAGCAGCCCGCCGTGGTGCTGGTCGCCGGGGTCAACGGCACCGGCAAGACGACCACCACCGGCAAACTCGCCCGGGTGCTCGTCGCGCAGGGGAGCACCGTGGTGCTCGGCGCGGCCGACACCTTCCGCGCCGCCGCGGCGGACCAGCTCCAGACGTGGGCGGAGCGGGTCGGCGCGGAGGTCGTGCGCGGCAAGGAAGGCGCGGACCCGGCGGCGGTCGCCTTCGACGCCGTCAAACGCGGCACCGAGGTGGGCGTGGACGCGGTCCTGATCGACACCGCCGGCCGTCTGCACACCAAGACCGGCCTGATGGACGAGCTGGGCAAGGTCAAGCGAGTCGTCGAGAAGCAGGCGAAGGTCGACGAGGTGCTGCTGGTGCTCGACGCCACCACCGGGCAGAACGGGCTGATGCAGGCTCGCGTGTTCTCGGAGGTCATCGACGTCACCGGCATCGTCCTGACCAAACTGGACGGCACCGCGAAGGGCGGCATCGTCTTCCAGGTGCAGCGCGAACTCGGCGTGCCGGTCAAGCTGGTCGGTCTCGGGGAGGGGCCGGACGATCTGGCGCCGTTCGAGCCGGGCGCGTTCGTCGAGGCTCTGCTCAGCAGCTAGCGGATGTCACTTGAGCTTGGCGACCAGGCTCAAACGGTGACCCCGTCCTTCGAAAGGGTCGATCCGAGCGAGTTCGCGATCCGCTGGACGACGGGCGCGATCCGCTCGACGGCTTCCATCGTGAGCCGTCCCGAAGGCCCGGACACCGAGACGGCCGCGGGCACCGGCGCGCCCGGCACCGCGACGGCCACGCATCGGACGCCCAGCTCCTGCTCGGCTTCGTCGAGTGCGTAACCCTGCTGGGCGATTTTCGCCAGCTCGCGCAGGAGCGCGTCCTGGTCGGTGAAGGTGTGCTCGGTGTAGGAGGGCATACCCGTCCTGGCGAGCAGCGCCGTGACGTCGTCGGACGGCAAATGCGCGAGCATCGCCTTCCCCACGCCGGTGCCGTGCGGCAGGAGACGCCGTCCGACCTCGGTGAACATCCGCATCGAGTGCTTCGAGGGCACCTGGGCGACGTACACGACCTCGTCCCGCTCCAGGACGGCGAGGTTCGCGGTCTCGCCGACCTCGTCGACCAGCTCCGCGAGCAGCGGCCGCGCCCACGAGCCGAACTGCATGCTGGCGTTCTCACCCAGCCGGATGAGGCGGGCGCCCAGCGCGTACCGGCGGTTGGTGTTCTGCCGGACGTAGCCCAGGTCCACCAGCGTCCTGATCAGCCGGTGGATGGTCGGCATCGGCAACCCGGACAGGGTCGCCAGCTCCGAAAGGCTGGCCTCCCCGCCGGTGTCCGCGAGATGCTCGAGGAGCTCGAAGGCCCGCTGAAGGGACTGGACGCCGCCGTCGCGCCCGTTCTTCTCCGCTGCCACCGTGGTACTCCTTACGTCGGCGTTGATGTTCCGCTATGCAGAAACTATAGTCCGTCATGTAAAACCGTAGGGACGTTATCTTTCCGAACTCGGGGTGTTACTCATGTCTGAAGCTCAGGTGCTCGGCGATCCGGTCGAGCGCGGGGACGAAATCCTCACGCCGGAGGCGCTCGCCTTCCTCGCCGGCCTGCACGAGGCCTTCGCCGCCCGCCGCGACGAGCTGCTGCAGGCCAGGAGCAAACGCCGCGAGGAGGCCAGGACCACCGGCAAACTCGACTTCCTGCCGGAGACCAAGGAGATCCGCGAGGGCGACTGGAAGGTCGCCGAGGCCCCGCCCGCGCTGCGCGACCGCCGTGTCGAGATCACCGGCCCCACCGACCGCAAGATGACCATCAACGCGCTGAACTCCGGCGCCAAGGTCTGGCTCGCCGACCTCGAGGACGCCAACACGCCGCACTGGGCGAACGTCGTCTCCGGTCAGGTCAACCTGTACGACGCGGTCCGCGAGACCATCACGCTGGAAAGCGGCGGCAAGAGCTACGCCCTGCGTGACGACGTCGAGCACGCGACCATCGTCGTCCGCCCGCGCGGCTGGCACCTTGACGAGCGCGGCCTGTCCTTCGGCGGGCGCCAGGCCGTCGGCGCGCTGGTCGACTTCGGCCTGCACTTCTTCCACAACGCGCAGGAACTGCTCAACCGCGGCAAGGGCCCGTACTTCTACCTGCCGAAGATGGAGAGCCACCTCGAAGCCCGGCTCTGGAACGACGTCTTCACCCACGCGGAGAAGACGCTCGGCATCGAGCACGGCACCGTCCGCGCGACCGTGCTGATCGAGACCATCCCGGCCGCGTTCGAGATGGAGGAGATCCTCTACGAACTGCGCGAACACGCTTCCGGTCTCAACGCCGGCCGCTGGGACTACCTGTTCAGCGTCATCAAGTACTTCCGCGACGCCGGCGAGAAGTTCGTCCTGCCGGACCGCAACTCGGTCACCATGACCGCGCCGTTCATGCGCGCGTACACCGAACTGCTGGTGCGCACCTGTCACAAGCGCGGCGCGTTCGCGATCGGCGGGATGGCCGCGTTCATCCCGAACCGCAAGGACCCGGAAGTCACCGCCGCGGCGCTCGACAAGGTCCGTGCCGACAAGAGCCGTGAGGCCGGCGACGGCTTCGACGGCTCCTGGGTCGCGCACCCCGGCATGGTGGACATCTGCCGCGAGGAGTTCGACAAGGTCCTCGGCGAGAAGCCGAACCAGCTCGACCGCACCCGCGACGAGGTGTCCGTCACCGCCGACCAGCTGCTCGACGCGGCTTCGACTCCGGGCAGCGCCACCGCGGCCGGGCTGCGTGCCGCCGTCGACGTCGGCATCCGCTACATCGCCTCCTGGCTGGGCGGCAACGGCGCGGCGGCCATCCACAACCTGATGGAGGACGCCGCCACCGCGGAGATCTCGCGTTCGCAGGTGTGGCAGTGGGTGCGCAACGGCACGCAGCTCGACACCGGCGACAAGGTCACCGAGGAGCTGGTGCGCGGTGTGCTGGCCGAGGTCCGCGGTGAACTCGCCGCCGAGATCAAGCCGGAGCTGCTGGAGCCCGCCGTCGAGCTGTTCGAGCAGGTCGCGCTCGCCGACGAGTTCCCGGACTTCCTGACCCTGCCCGCCTACGAACGGATCAAGTAGACAGATGGGGAACGGGCGGCTCACCGAGGACGTTTACACCGCCGCTGACGCGCGCCTCGCCAAGGCCGACGCGCGCGTCGCGGCCAAGTACCCCGGCGAGCCGCCCGGCCGTCAGCCCGTGCACACCGTGTACGTGCCCGCGTCGCAGTACAAGACGCGGCTCGTGGCGGACTGGGGCAAGCAGGCGCTGCGGGTCTTCGGTGAGCACGCCGACCAGCTTGGCCTGGACGCGGACATCGCCGACCGGGTCCGGACCAAACTGCTGACCGAGCCGATCGAGGATCTGCGGATCGACTTCGAGGACGGTCTCGGCAGGCCGGGCGACGACGAAGAGGACGCCATCGCGCTCGCCGCCGGGCGGACCCTGGCCGTCACAGGCGGCACACCGTTCGTCGGCATCCGGTTCAAGAGCTTCGAGCAGGCGACCCGCCGTCGCGGCATCCGCACGCTCGATCTCTTCCTGGCCGGGTTGCTGGAAAGCGGTCCGCTGCCGGAAGGTTTCGTCGTCACGCTGCCGAAGGTGACCGCCGTCGAACAGGTCGAAGTGGCGGCGGATGTCCTGGAGCGTCTCGAAGCCGCGTACGGGTTGCCGGAGGGCGCGCTGCGGTTCGAAGTCCAGATCGAGACGGCCCAGTCCATTGTGGACATCGACGGGACGGTGGCGGTCCCGAGGATCATCGAAGCCGCGCGCGGCCGGTGTTCGGGCCTGCACTACGGAACCTACGACTACAGTGCCGGGCTCGGGATCAGCGCCGAGTACCAGAGCATGGAACATCCGGCCGCCGATTTCGCCAAGCAGCTCATGCAGGTTTCGGCCGCGGGCACCGGGGTCCGGCTTTCCGACGGCTCGACGAACAAGCTGCCCGTCGGCGACGCGATCCTCCCTGCCTGGCGCGAACATCTGCGGCTGGTGCGGCGATCGCTGGAGCGAGGTTTCTACCAGGGCTGGGATCTGCATCCGCATCAGCTGCCGACCCGGTTCGCCGCGACGTACGCGTTCTTCCGCGAGGGTTTCCCGGCCGCGCTGGGCCGGTTGCGGGACTACGCGGACCAGACCGGGCGCGGTGTGCTCGACGAACCGGCGACCGCTCAGGCCTTGGCGAGTTTCTTGGTGCGCGGGCTGGATTGCGGAGCCGTGGACGTGGGGGAGCTTTCGTTCTCCCGGGCGGAATTGGACGGCTACGCGCGACGGACCGTGTGAGGAGCGGCTGAGCGAGCGCCTTTCGTGGCAGGCGTTCGCTCAGCCGCTGCTCGCCGGTGTCAGTCGGACTTCGCGACGAGCACCAGCATGGCGAGCTGGGCCGCGACCGTTCCCGCCGTCGCCCACGCCGGAAAGGTGGCCGGAACCACCTGCAACGTGAGCGCCGGGCCGAGTACGGCTCCGAGCACCAACAACGTGTTCAGGATCGTCGCGAGGAGCCGACGGGTTTCGGTGGCGGGCACCGCCGCTTCGGCCTTCAGCTCGGTCGTTTCGATCCTTATCCTGGCGAGCGGGGTCGGTGTCTCGTCCCAGCTCTGTACTGCTTCCACGGGCGCGGTCTCTCCCGGGCCCTCGATTTCGGCAGCCATGCGCATGCCCTTTCCGACCCAGTCAGGCGAGCCGGGATTGGCGCGTCAAGCTGGGGACCACTTTCATCGCGGAGGCGACTTCCCAGCCGCCTCCGTTTCCCCTCACATCTGCGGCTCGCGAACTTCCCTCCAGTTCGCACGCCGCGTTCCTCCTGCCAGACCGGCGAAGTGAGTGGTCGCACTTGCCGTCCGTCGCATGGACGGATGCCGATCCGGTTCGGCCCCGGAGGGCCGAGACCCACTGTAGGACCGTCGTGAGGAAGGCCGCAACCCATCTCGCACATTTTCGGTGTGGAAAGCGTGGTTAACATGTGTCCTCTGTGTCAGCATGGACAGGCGGCTCTTCGCCGCAGGGGAAGGGAGCGGATATGCCATCGGTCGAGGAGACCGCGACCGGCCGCCCCGCGGTGGTCGATCGCGTCAACGTCGCGCTGATCGCCGAGGCGGTCGACGCGCTGGGCAAACTGCAGGAGCGCACCGGATTGAAGAAGGTCGACCTGGTCAACCGCGCGCTGTTGGTCTACGAGTTCGTCGACGCGGAACTTCGCGCGGGCAAGCAGGTCGTGCTGCGGGATCCGGACGGCCAGGACCAGCTGGTCAAGATCTTTCTCTGAATCAGCCGTGATAGGCCGCGAGTACGTCGTCGAGTGAGAGGCGAACACCAGCACTCCGGAACGGCGGGCGAGGCCGGCCAGGCGTTCGCGGGCCTCGGTGAAGACCGGCAACAAGGAGGGGGCTGTGTGTTCCCATGGATGATGCGGCGCATCGGCGGCGGATCCTGATGGCTCAGGGCTATGAACGCGTGTATGTCGAGAATGAGTACTGGGATGGTCCAGTGTCAGGCGTGGCCGACGTGGATGGTGTGCCCAGTTATTTTCAGAGCGCGTATTTCGCGGGCGAGGATGAGGCGGATTCGGGTGAGTTCCTGATCTGGCCGATCGCCCGATCCACGCTCGAGGCGGAGATCGAGCATTACCTGATCTTCGCGGAGTGGCTGTGCAACGGCCAGGTCGGTCCCCATCCCGGTAGCCCGCCGAAGAATGTTCGCTTCGGCGAACTCGATGAGATCTTGGCGCCGCTGCGCAGAGTTCCGCGAACGCATCGGAGGAGGGTCGCGTCCTGGGCTTCCTTCGACGACGATCGTTACCGTCTCGACGGGCCTGGGTATCTGGTCCGGTGGAGCCAGAAATCACCGTGAGCGAACTTCGGTGGTTCTCGGGTTCCTTGGGATTCGCGTCTTGGGTGTGGGCGGTCCTTGTTTGTGTATTCGGGGCGGGTAGTGAAGGAGTCCTTCGCGGAGTGCCTGGGTGTGGGCATGCCGAGGGGCCCGTCGCCGGTGGCCGACGGGCTCCTTGGGGGTTCAGCGGTGGTGCAGGGTGTTGCGGCGGGGTTGCCGGAGCGGATCTCGATATTGGGGTGGGATGAATTCCGGTAACCCGTCGGTGGCCATGCGGACTTCCCAGTCGCCGTGGTGGATCAGCCGGTGGTGGAATCCGCAGAGCAGCACGAGATTCCGGAGATCCGTCGGCCCGCCGTCTGACCAGTGCACGATGTGGTGAGCGTGGCAATTCTTCGGTTTGCGATGACATCCGGGGAACGCGCAGCCACCGTCGCGGATGTTCAACGCCCGGCGTTGGCCCGGGGTGACGAACCGCCGCAGCCGCCCCACGTCGAGGGGCTCTCCGGCGGCGCTCATCACGACCGGCAGCATGAGGCAGTCGCAGGCGGCCAGCCGCGCTTCGCGGGCGGTCATTGTGCCGACGAAGTCCAGGCACGCGGTCCCGAGACCCGACTTCAGCTCCTCGAGGCCGATGGTGACGTTCACCAAGGTTCGGTAGCCGCTGGTGCCCGGCTGGTCCGGGCACGCGATCGCCAGGTCGAGGATGTCGACCCAGGCATCACCCATGCGCTCGCACTTCATCCGCAGGTCCGCCTGCCCGAATTCATCGACGGGCCGCGGCTTCGCATACGCCTCGAGAGCAGCCTTCGTCCGGGCACCGGTCTCGTCATCGAGCAACCCGGTCAGCTTCCAGAACCCGTCCTTGCGGCGCTCCAGGGTGATCTCCCGGCGCGGCTCCTTGGGTTCCGGATCCTTCGGCTCGTTCCCGTCGGGGTCCAGCAACCCGAGCAGGTTCGCCTCAGCCTCCGCCAGCTGGCGAGGACCGGCGTCCCGCGCGAGATTCGCGAGGATCTTCTCCGCGTTCGGCTGATCCTCAGCGGGGAGTTTCTTCAAGATCTCCAGGATCTGATCGATCCGCTCGTCTCCAACCAGACCCTCCGCGGCGACCGCGGCGGTGGCGGGTGCGGCAGGCGAAACTTCGGTGCCATCCAAGGCACGGGTCGGGTTCAACGCGAGCGCCCGCTTCACCACCGGACCTGCTTCACCGCGCGACAACCCCGCCACATCCGCAAACCACGCGGCCGTCGACCCGTAGCCGTACAAGTCCTTGACGCCCCGAGACTCGATCTCCGCCAAGTACCGCCCCAAACTGGCAGTGGCCATCCGAATCACCCGCAGAGACTGCTGCACACCATGGGCAAGCTCCAGCTTGCCGGCGCGCCACAACTCCTGCGGCAACTCGGGGAGCAAGGTCTCGGACACCCCTCAATAATACCGCAAAATAATCGAACATGCGTTCGTAATTTTAAGCGACAAGAGAAACGCGTGAACAACACTGAAGGGTGATCCGCTCAGGATGGCGTGAACACGCTGAGGCATCGAAAGCGCATCCGGGCTGGCGGGCTCAATTCCCGGTAAAACCGATAACGATCCATGTTGCTGGCAAAGCGCCCGAAGTCGGCCGCAATTAGTCGACTAATTGCGAAGGTCTCAAGCGACCGTTTTCGCATAACGCAGGCAAGGCACGGAAATCAGTCCCTCCGGGCCGGCGACCCGATTGTCGAACTCGCCCTCGTCGACCCACCCGCACCGCTCATAGAACCGCCGCGCCCGCGCGTTCCCCGGCGCGACGGCGAGCCAGGCGCGTGAATGCCCGCCGGTGCTCACCAGTCGTTCGGCTTCCGCGAGCAGTACTCCGGCCACTCCGCTCCCGCGGTGTTCCGAAGAAACGTAGACCTGTTCGACCTCGTCACCGACGACCATCACGAAACCGGCCACCTCGCCGTCCAGTGCGGCGACGGTCGTGTCGCCGATGCGGTCCGCGGCCCGCTCCCAGAACGATTCGCGGGTCCGGATCCGGACGAGAGCGTCGGGCACGTTGCCGAGATGTCCGTCCTGCCAGCCGTGGTACCAGATCTTCGCGACGGCGTCGGCGTCCGCGGGTGTCGCCGGTCGGATCGTCAAAGGCACGCGCGAAGTCTAGGAAACCAGCGCGCCGATCCGCCGCTCCACTTCCTCCGCGCTCGCGTTTCCGGAGACCAGCGTCACGATCCGTTCCCCGGGGAAGTCGGCCAGCAGGGTGGGATAGCCGGTGACACCCAATTCCCGTGCCCGCCGGAAATCGTCCGCGGCGGAGACCTGGTCCAGGGCGGCCTCGACGGCGTCCCCGTCCAGGCCTGCTCGCTGCGCGACCACGCGATAGGTCGAGGTCTCGGACAGGCTCAGCCCGTCGAGGTAGAAGGCCTCCTGTAGCAGCGCGGCGAGCCGCACCGCGCGGTCCGGCGCGACCTCGCGCAACGCGGCCATTCCGCAAGCGGCGGCCTCGGAGTCCATGACGAACTCCCCGTCCGCGATGAGCCGTTCGTAGCTCTCCCCGAACGGCGCGCCGGTCCGGCGGGTGATCTCGGCGTTGGCGCCCCGGACGTAGCCGAACTGCCGGATCGGGACGCGGCGCCCGCCGAGGAACAGGCCGCCGGACACCACTTCGACCGGCAGATCCGGATGCCGGTGCGCGACGTCGGCCATGGTGCGGGCGAACCCGTACGACCAGCCGCAGTACGCGTCGAAGACATAGATGAGCTTCATGACCGGACTCAACGATGTCTGACTGGTCAGATATTCCTACCGGAGTTTGGGGAGTGCGTCACGGGCCGAGTGGCTGAGCGTCCGGAGGTCCTGCGCGAACCGTTCGCGGTGGTCGGCGGGCAGCGGGTCGAGGAACAGCCGCTGGATGTTCTCGACGTGCACCCGCGCGGCGCGCACGGTCGTCTCCTCGCCTTGCTCGGTCAGCCGCACGAGTTGCACGCGACGGTCCTGAGCATCGGAAGAGCGGATGACGAGGCCGAGGGTGGTCATCCGGTCGACCAGCCTGGTCGCGCCACCCGTGGTCAGCACCTGCTCCTGCGCGATCGCGCGCATGCTCATCCCGGCTTCACCCGACCTGCCGACGATGAGCAGGACCTCGAACATCAGGTGCGAGATCCCGCATTCGGCCTCCAGCGCGCGGCCGAGCAGGTATTCGAGCCGGTTCGCGGCGCCCATCATCCGGCCGAAGGCGACCACGCGCGGGTCGTAGGCGGCTTCTTTCGCCGTGGTGATGCCCATTTTCAGCTCCCTGCCGACAAGGCCAAATAGACGTCGAGCTGTTCGGTGAACTCGGTCAGGTCGGTGCCGAGCAGTTCGCTCGCGCGCCCGATCCGGTATCGCAAGGTGTTGACGTGGACGTGCAGCGTCCGCGCCGCCCGCGTCGGCGAGCCGGAACATTCGAGGTAGACGCGCAGGGTGTGCACCAGATCGGTGCCCTGTTCGGCGTCGTAGCTCAGCAGCGGGCCCAGCACCCGCCGCCGCAACGCCGCCCGCAGGTCGTCGGGCGCGCCCGCCAGCAGCAGCCGGTGCATGCCGATCTCGCCGCCGGGGACGACCTCGATCGTGCCGGGTCGTTCCGCCGCCACGGCCAGCGCGTAGCGCGCGACCTCTTTCGCGCCTCGCAGCACGGAAACCGGAGAACGGTCGCTGACGCCGATCAGCACCCGGCGGCACGGCAACAGGGATTCGACGCCGGTCAGGGTGTCGGTCACCGTGGCAGGCCAGTCCTCCGGCCATTCGCCGTCGTCCTCGGCCAGCGCCCAGGTGGTCTCCCCGGCGGGGCCGACGAGCGCGCCCGGCGGCAGGAGTTCGGTCAGGATGCCGCGTGCCGCTTCGGATCCTTCGGTGCGCGCGACGACGACCCGCAGATCGCCGCGCAGCCCGGTCGCGGTCAGAGCCGCGTGCGGATCACTTCCCTCGTCGAGCGCGGCGAGCAGCGGTTCGAGCACCCTGTCGGTGACGGCGCGGACCTCGTCCGCCCGCGTGCGCGCGAGCCCGATCAGCCCGGCGAGTTCTTCGGCGATCTCCGCCTGCGAGGCGGTCAGCCTGCCGCCGATCGCGAGCAGCCACGGCAACGCGTGCCTGCCGCCGACAGGCCGGACGGAGACGTCGTCGGCTTCCAGGGAACGCCCGCCCGCGGCCACGAACCGGCGCACGAGATCCGACGGGGTGCCGACGGGCACCACCCAGCAAGGGAGGCCGATCTCGCCGCGCGCCCGCTCCAGAAGGGCCTCGACCGACGAGTCTTCCGTCGCGGCCGAAAGCAAACGCTTGCGCGCGCCTTCCGCGGCCGCGGCCAGTGCCAGGACGACGCGTTCGGTGACCACCGAGAACGACAGGTCCGCCGGCACCTCCAGCAACGGGATCCCATGGCGCGTACAGGCTTCGACGAGGTCTTCGGGGATGCCGTCGGAGTCGGCTCCGGACGCCGCCAGCGCCGCCGCCCCGGCCTTCGCGAGCGCCGCGACGAACGCCTCCGAGTCACCCGGCCCGCGCCACCACAGCAACCCGCTCAGGACGAGTTCGCCCGCCGACACGTACCGCCCGGGATCGGACAGTTCCGTGACGTAGATCCGGGACACCGGACGGTCGAGCAAAGCCGTCCCGGCGCGTACGCGCAAGCGCAGCCCGGGTAGCGCGAGCAGAGTTTTCACGGTCGTCATCAGGTTTGTAGGAAAGCACAAAACGACCCGGCCGTGCAGGGGCGATTTCATGCTTCGGCACCGTTGCCGCCATACGGGCACAGGGCGTCTACTGAGTCAGCCGTCACATATCGCCGCCGAACCGAGGAGCCCGAGAGTGGATTTCCTGCGCCCCAGCTCGCTGACCGAGGCGCTCGCCGTCAAGGCCGAGCGGCCCGACGCGGTGCCCATCGCGGGCGGCACGGACGTCATGGTGGAGCTCAACTTCGACCACCGCCGCCCGGACGCGCTGCTCGATCTCAACCGGGTTACCGAACTCGCCGAATGGACGGAGACCGACGGCAGGATCCGCCTCGGCGCCTCGGTGCCCTACGTCCGGGTGATCGCTGAGCTGGGTGAAGTTCTGCCCGCGCTGGCCATGGCGTCGCGCACCGTCGGCTCGCCGCAGATCCGCAACCGGGGCACCGTCGGCGGCAACCTCGGCGCCGCCTCGCCCGCGGGGGACACGCATCCCGTCCTGCTCGCGCTCGGCGCCGAGGTCGAAGCCGCGTCCGTCCGCGGCACCCGCCTGATCCCGGCCGAGGAGTTCTACCTCGGCGTCAAACGCAACGCCCTCGAACCCGACGAGCTGATCACCGCGGTGCACCTGCCCGCCGAGGCAGGCCCGCAGCAGTTCGCCAAGGTCGGGACGCGCAACGCGATGGTCATCGCGGTCTGCTCGTTCGCGCTGGCGCTGCACCTGGACACGCGCGAAATCCGCGCGGCCGTGGGTTCGGCGGCGCCGACCCCGCGCCGCGCGACCGCCGCCGAAGAGTTCCTCGTCGCTGAACTTCCTTGGGCCACCAAGGCTTCGATCACGGATTCCGTCAAACGCCGGTTCGGCGAGCTGGTCTCCCAGGCGGCGTCGCCGATCGACGACGTCCGCGGCAGCGCCGACTATCGCAAACACGCGCTGTCCGTCCTGGCGCGGCGAACGCTGACCTGGGCGTGGAACGACTTCCAGAAGGGTGAACGCGAGTGCGCGTGAACGTGACGATCAACGGCGAATCCCGCCAGGCCGACGACGTCTGGGAGGGCGAAAGCCTGCTGTACGTCCTCCGCGAGCGGCTCGGCCTCCCGGGCTCCAAGAATGCCTGTGAACAGGGCGAATGCGGCTCCTGCACGGTGTATCTCGACGACGTCCCGGTGTGCTCGTGCCTGGTCGCGGCCGGTCAGGTCGAAGGCCGCGAGGTCCGCACCGTCGAAGGGCTCGCCGAGGGCGACAAGCTGGATCGCGTCCAGCAGTCCTTTGTGGACGCCGGTGCCGTCCAATGTGGCTTCTGCACGCCGGGCCTCGTGGTCGCGGCGCACGATCTGCTCAACCGCGTCGAGAACCCCGCCGACGAGGAGATTCGTGAGGCACTGGCGGGGAACCTCTGCCGGTGTACCGGATACGAAAAGATCCTCGACGCCGTCCGGCTGGCCGCGACCAGGGGAGAGACCCCGTGAAGACCGTCATCGAGAACGCCGCGATCGCCACGGTCGACGGAGCGGGCACCGAGCACGCCTCCGGCCACGTCGTCATCGAGAACGACCGGATCGCGGCGGTCGGCCCGGGGAAGGCGCCCGACGGCGAGTACGACGAACGCGTCGACGGCTCCGGCTGCCTGGTCACACCCGGTCTGATCAACACCCACCACCATCTCTACCAGTGGGCCACGCGCGGCCTCGCCGCCGACCACACGCTCTTCGAGTGGCTGGTCGCGCTGTACCCGATCTGGGGCAGGCTCGACGCCGAGATCACGCACGCGGCGGCCACGGCAGGCCTGACGCGGCTGGCGACCACCGGCTGCACCACGGTCGCCGACCACCACTACGTCTTCCCGCGCGACGGTGGTGACCAGGTCGAAGCCCTCGCCGCCGCCCGGATCCGGGTCGGCGTGCGGCTGCACGTCGTGCGCGGCTCGATGGACCGGGGCGAGTCCCAGGGCGGGCTACCGCCGGACAACCTCGTCGAGGAGACCGAAGTCGCGCTGCTCGGCACCGAGGCCGCGATCGAGCGGTTCCACGACGCCTCCGCGGGCGCCCATCTGCAGATCGCGGCCGGCCCGTGTTCGCCGTTCTCGGTGAGCGAGCGGCTGATGACCGGCGCGGCGGAATTGGCGCGCCGCAAGGGCGTCCGGCTCCATACGCACCTCGCCGAGACAGTCGACGAGGAGAAGCAGTGCCTCGCCGAAGTCGGCTGCACCCCGGCCGAGTACGCCGACAAACTCGGCTGGCTCGCCGACGACGTCTGGCTCGCGCACTCGATCCACCTCGCCCCGGAGGCGATCCGGCGGATGGGTGCCACCGGTACCGGCGCGGCGCATTGTCCGACGTCCAACGGGCGTCTCGGCGCCGGGATCGCCCCGGTCCGGCAGCTGCTCGACGCCGGAGTGCCGGTCGGGCTCGGCGTAGACGGTGCCGCGTCCAACGAATCCGGTGGCCTGGGCGAGGAACTGCACCAGTCGTTGCTCCAGGCCCGCCAGCGCGGCGGACCCCGTGCGCTGACCACACGCGAGGCGTTGTGGATGGGCACGATGGGCGGAGCGCGCTGCCTCGGTCGTCAGAAGGACCTGGGATCGATCGAGGTGGGCAAGCTCGCCGACCTCGCGGTCTGGAACCTGAACGGCCTGGACTACGCCGGGATCACCGACCCGGTCGCCGCTCTGGTGCTCGGCACGACCCCACCGGTCGAGCGGTTGTACGTCGGCGGCGCGACCGTCGTCGAGGGCGGAACGCTGCGCGACGAATCCGAAGACGAGATCGCCCGTGAGCTGGCCGTGGCCAGTGCGCGGCTGAGGGAGACGGTATGACCACCACTGAAGTCTCCAAGCAGACCACCGGCAACGGGGTGGGGACGAGCCCGCAACGGCCCGACGGCACGGTCAAGGTCCGCGGCGAATTCGCCTACTCCTCGGATCTGTGGCACGAGGACATGCTGTGGGGCGCGACGTTGCGCAGCCCGCATCCCTACGCGCGGATCACCGGCCTCGACATCACCGAAGCCCTTGCGGTACAAGGGGTGTACGCGGTGTTGACCCACGAAGACGTGCCCGGCGTGAACAAGTACGGCCTGGAGCACGCGGATCAGCCGGTGCTCGCCGTCGACGTCGTGCGCTACCAGGGCGAGCCCGTCGCGCTCGTCGCCGCGGACCATCCCGAGACCGCGCGCCGCGCGATGAAGCGGATCAAGGTCTCCTACGAGGTCCTCGAACCGGTGACGGATTCCGAGAAGGCCGCCGCCGGCGAGGGAGCCGAGCTGCACCCCGGCGGGAACGTCGTGCGGTACGCGAAGATCCGGCACGGCGACCAGTCGGTGAAGGCTGACGTCGTGGTGTCCGGGGTCTACGAGGTCGGCATGCAGGACCAGGCCTTCCTCGGGCCGGAGTCCGGCATGGCGATCCCGGACACCGAAGGTGGTGTCGATCTTTACGTGGCCACGCAGTGGCTTCACGTCGACCAGCAGCAGATCGTGGCCGCGCTGGGGCTGCCCAAGGAGAAGGTGCGGCTGACGCTGGGCGGGGTCGGCGGCGCGTTCGGCGGCCGCGAGGACCTCTCGATCCAGGTCCACGCGTGTTTGCTGGCGCTGCACACCGGCAAGCCGGTGAAGATGGTCTACAACCGCGAGGAATCCTTCTACGGTCACGTGCACCGCCACCCGGCGAAGATGTACTACGAGCACGGGGCCGACAAGGACGGCCGCCTCGTCTATGTCCGGGCGAAGCTGTACCTGGACGGCGGCGCGTACGCCTCGTCCACCGGCGCGGTGGTCGCGAACGCCGCCACCCTCGGCGTCGGACCGTACAATGTGGACAGTGCTTCGGTCGACTGCTGGGGTGTGTACACCAACAACCCGCCTTGTGGCGCGATGCGCGGCTTCGGCGCGGTGCAGGCGGGCTTCGCCTACGAGTCCCAAATGGACAACCTCGCCGAAGCCTGCGGCCTCGACCCGGTCGACATCCGGATCCGCAACGCGATGGCCGAAGGCAGCGTCATGCCGACCGGGCAGATCGTCGACTCGGCCGCCCCGGTCGCCGAGCTGCTGGAACGCCTGCGCGCCAAGCCGTTGCCGGTCACGCACGAGGAACTCGACCTGCGCCGCATGCCCGGCGGCGTCTCCAACACCACGCACGGCGAGGGCGTCGTCCGCGGTGTCGGCTACGCGGTCGGCATCAAGAACATCTGTTTCTCCGAGGGCTTCGACGACTACTCGACCGCCCGTGTGCGGCTGCAACTCGTCGGCGGCGAACCCGCGGCGACCGTGCACACCGCCGCCTGCGAGGTCGGCCAGGGCCTGGTCACGATCATGCAGCAGATCGTGCGGACCGAACTCGGCATCGACCAGGTGACGATCCTGCCGATGGACACGAATATCGGCAACGGCGGTTCGACGTCGGCCTCCCGGCAGAGTTACGTCACCGGTGGCGCCGTCCAGGCGGCGTGCGCCGCGGTGCGATCCGGGCTGCACAAGCATCTGGCGGGCAAACTCGCCGCGGACGGGAAGCTGAGCGTCGTCGCGAACAAGGTCGTCTCCGCCGACGGCAGCGTGCTCGCGGACCTCGCCGACGTCCTCGGCGACGAGGTGTTCGACGAGACCGTGGAATGGCGGCACCGGCCGACCGTGCCCATCGATCCCGAGACAGGGCAAGGGAACGCGCACGTCCAGTACGGCTTCGCGGCACACCGCGCGGTCGTGGACGTCGACACCGAACTCGGCCTGATCAAGGTCGTCGCGCTCGACTGCGCGCAGGACGTCGGCAAGGCGCTCAACCCGCAGGCGGTGCTCGGCCAGATCCAGGGCGGTTCCGCGCAGGGGCTCGGGCTCGCGGTGATGGAGGAGATCCAGACCGACGGCGGGAAGATCCGCAACCCGTCGTTCACCGACTACCTTATTCCGACGGTGCTGGACATGCCGCCGATGGACATCGACGTCCTCGAACGGCCCGACCCCAACGCGCCGTATGGTCTGCGCGGGGTCGGGGAACCGCCGACGATCTCGTCCACCCCGGCGATCGTCGCGGCCATCCGCGCGGCCACCGGGCTCGCGCTGCCCCGCGTCCCGGTGCGCCCGGAGCACCTCACCGGCACCTGATATCCGTACTTTTCCGAGCTAGGAGCACATCCGTGGGTACCCGTCTGTCCATTTCGGAGTCCGACGAGCAGAAATGGCTCGCCGAAGCCGTCCAGCTGGCCACCTCGAACGTCGAGCGCGGCGGCGGACCGTTCGGCGCGATGATCGTCCGGGACGGTTCGGTGCTGGCCACCGGGACCAACCAGGTGACGCCGACGCTGGACCCGACGGCGCACGCCGAGGTGGTCGCGATCCGCGCGGCCTGCCAGGCGATCGGCGACTACAAACTCGACGGCTGCGTCCTCGTGACCTCCTGCGAGCCCTGCCCGCTCTGCCTTTCCGCCGCGCTCTGGGCACGCGTCGGCAAGGTCGTCTACGCCGCGGACCGCCACGACGCGGCCGAGGCGGGTTTCGACGACCGCGAGTTCTACGACCTCTTTTCCCGCCCGCGCGAGACCTGGTCACTACCCGTCGGCCAACTGTCCCTTCCGGACTCTTTCGCGCCTTTCCAGGCCTGGCTGTCGAAACCCGACAAGAAGGCTTACTGAGCGAATCTTCCCGCCCCACAACGTTGTGGAGTAGGCATGACCCAATTAGGTACCGAGCGTCCCCACCTGCCCTCGCCCGAGCCGGGGCGGCTGTCCGGGCTCGACCGCTGGTTCAAGATCTCCCACCGCGGCAGCACGATCGGCCGAGAGGTGCGCGGCGGGATCACCACGTTCGTCGCGATGTGCTACATCGTGCTGCTCAACCCGCTCATCCTCGGCGCGTCGGCCGACATCACCGGCGCGAAGCTGACCACCGAGGCGATCACCACCGCGACCGCGCTGGCGGCCGGCGTCACCACGATCCTGATGGGACTGGTCGGCAATGCGCCGCTGGCGCTCGCGGCCGGTCTCGGCGTCAACGGTGTCGTGGCCTTCCAGATGGCTCCGGCCATGACGTGGGCGCAGGCCTTCGGGCTCGTCGTCCTCGAAGGATTCTGCATCGTGTTGATGGCCGTTTCCGGGATCCGCGAGCGGATCATCAACGCGATCCCGATGGCGCTCAAGGTGGCGATCACCGTCGGCATCGGGCTCTACATCGCGCTGGTCGGCCTGGTCAGCGCGGGATTCGTGACCAGGACACCGGATTCGGCGCAGTCGACGGTGCCGGTGCGGATGGGGATCGCCGGCCATCTCGAAGGCTGGCCGATCGCGATCTTCTGTCTCGGGTTGCTGCTGATGATCGTGCTCGTGAGCCGCGGGGTGCCGGGCGCGGTGCTGATCAGCATCGCGGTCGCGACCGGGCTCGCGGTGCTGGTCAACAGTGTGTTCCACGTCGAAGGCTGGGGGCTGGTCGAACCGAAGGTGCCCGACCAGGTCGTGGCGCATCCCGATTTCAGCCTGCTGGGCGATATCGACCTCTTCGGCGGGTTCGGTTCGGCGGGCGCGGTGACGGCGGCGGTGTTCCTGTTCACGCTGGTGCTGTCCGGGTTCTTCGACGCGATGGGCACGATCACGTCCGTCTCGGAGGAGGCGGGGCTGGTCAAGAACGGCAAGGTCGAGGGGATGGGCCGGATCCTGCTGGTCGATGGCGCGGGCGCGCTGGCGGGCGGAGTCACCGGGTCGGCGCCGAACACCGTGTTCCTCGAATCGGCCGCAGGCGTCGGTGAAGGCGCGCGGACCGGGCTGGCGAGCATCGTCACCGGCGGGCTGTTCACCGCCACGCTGTTCCTGACGCCGATCGCGGCCATCGTCCCGGCGCAGGCCGCGGCGCCCGCGCTGGTGGTCATCGGCGGGATGATGATGGCGCAATGCGCGCGGATCCCTTGGCGGGACCTGGATTTCGCGATCCCGGTGTTCCTGACCATCGCGCTGATCCCGTTCACCTACTCGATCACCAACGGGATCGGCGCCGGGCTGGTCGCCTACGTGCTGATCAAGATCTGCAAGGGCAAGATCCGCGAGATCGGCTGGATCCTGGGGATCCTGGCCGCGGTGTTCGGGGTGTACTTCGGGATCGAAGGGATCATGTCGTGGTTCTGATGTTCCTCAACGGTGGCGGGATGCGCGGCGGACCGCTGCACGAACAGTTGCAGGGCGCGCCGTTGTGCTGCGTGGCCCGATCCGCGCCCAAGTATCACTACTACTCCGTGGGCGACCGGTTCCCGGCGATGCACGAAGGCGGCTCAGCGTCCGTCGTGGGCGAGGTCTACGACCTGCCGCTCGCGGTGCTCCGGGATCACCTCGTCCCGGCCGAACCACCGGAACTGGAGCTGGGCGTCATCGAGCTGGAGGACGGTGCGGCGTGTCTCGCCACCGTCCTGCGTTCGTCCTATGTGGACTCTCCGGAGCTGACCGACATCTCCGAGGTGGGGGACTGGCGGGCGTATCTGGCGTCCCGCTAGTGGTTCTGTGAAGGCCTCCCACGGGGAGGCCTTCACAGAACGTCAGAGCACGAAGACGAGGTCGCTCGCCGCCGGGTGGAACATTTCGGGCGCGCCCGCGTAGAAGGCCCGCCAGACGCCGGGCTTACGGTGTTCGGCCGAAGCCGTGAAGGCCCAGGTGGTGCCGTTCCAGGTGGCGGTGACCGTCGCCGCCGTGGTCCAGCGGTAGGTGCTGAACGAGAAGTACTGGAGTTCGACCGGGATCGGGTTCGCGGTGTACCGGCCGGGGAACTCGATGGTGCCGGAGCCGGTCACGGCCTTGGCCGCGTCCCGGCCCGCCGCGAACGACGTGATCTTCGCCGGGTGGAGCACGACGATCTTCGCGGTGTCGGCGCCCGAGTTCGCGATCGACGGGTCGGTCGAGAAGAAGTCCGCGCGATAGTTGCCGGTGCGGATCGGGGTCAGCGTCGCGCTGTACGCGCCGACGGCGTCGGTGACCGGCTTGGCCTGCGCCTCACCGCAGAAACCGTTGAAGCAGAACGAGATGCCCACCTCCGCACCCGCGATCGGGGTGGCGTCGGCCTTGGTGAGCTTCCCGGAGACCGTGACGGTCTGCCCGGCGTCGATCCTGGTGCTGCTGGTGGTCGTGGTGAGGGTGGACGGCTGGACCTCGGCGGCGGTCGCGGGTACCGCGCCCGCGGTGAGCAGCGCGGCCGCGGCGATGGTGCCGATCACGAGCTTCCTGATGATCATGGGCTCCCCAAACGGATTCCGGTGTTGGCGACCGCTAGGTCGGCCGGAAGCCGTGGTGCGTTGCGGGAAAATCCCGGTGTTCAGGATTCCGCCGTCGGTGCTTCACGCATCCGGGAGCAACGTGCGCGCGTAGGCCACCGACGAGGCCCCCGCGACCTCGAGCGCTTCGGTGTTACGCAGCGAACGGCTCAACACGAACGCTCCTTCGAGACTGTTCACCAAAGCGATCGTGAGGCGCCGCGCCGCTTCGGGTTCGAGGCCGTACTTGCCCAGCTTCTCGGAGCCGGTCTCGATCCACGCCGTGAAGACGTCGGCCGTCGCGACCCGCAGCTTCTCGTTGGTGCTGGCGACCTCCAGCGCGACCGTCGCGATGGGGCACGCGTCGGCGTAGTCGGTCGCCTTCAGCGTCTCGGCGGCGCTGGCGAAACACGCCTCGATACCGTGGGCGAGGTCCGGCTCGTCGGCGAAGAAGATCTCGAACAACGCGAGGTACATCATCCCCGAGGTGCGGATGACCTCCTCGCCGAGCTGTTCCTTACCGCCGGGGAAGAAGTGGTACAGCGAGCCGAAGGGCGCGTTCGCCGCCTCGACGATCTGCTTCACCCCCGTGCCGGTGTACCCGTTGCGCCGGAGCAGCTCGGCGCCGGCGTTCACGATGCGTTCCCGCGTTCCAGTCACCCCGCCATGATAGAGCGTTCTATCAAGTTCCGGTGGTCCCTTCGACCTTGGTTCACCTTCCGGCGCTACCTGCGGTCGATGTTGGCCTGGTGTGGCCGGCCCTAGCGTCGTGATCCGTTGGGAAACCAGGGAAGAAGGGGGAAGAACATGAAGCGGCTCTTGGCCGTCGGGTTGCTCCCGGTGATCGTGGGCGGGTTGCTCGCCGGAGCCACCACGGCTTCGGCGAGCGTCCCGGCGCACTACGCCGACCAGAAGCTGGATTGGCATCCCTGCGCGGCGGAGGAACTGGTCACGTTGCCGCCGGGCACCGACATCAGCGGGCTCGAATGCTCGACGTTCCGCACACCCCGCGACTGGGATCGTGCGGGAGAGCGGCAGGACCTGACCATCGCCATCAGCAGGCTGAAGGCCACCAGGACGTCGACGGCCTCGTTGCTCACCAATCCCGGCGGGCCGGGCGGTCCCGGGCGTTGGTTCCCGGTGACGTTCCGCGGGCAGGAGAAACTGCGCGAGCACCAGGACATCATCGGCATCGACGTGCGCGGGACCGGCAAGAGCACCAACGTCACCTGCCGGGGTACGGCCGACCTCATCCGGCAGCTGGATCCGCGCGACCGGGATCCGCGCAATCTGAACCAGATCCTGGCCAATGCCGAGCACGTGGCCAGGTCCTGCCAGAGCGCCGGCGGCGAACTCGGGCCGCTGATCACCACGTACCAGACGATCAGGGACTTCGATCTGCTTCGCGACCTGCTCGGCCGCGAGAAGATCAACTGGGTCGGGTATTCGGGCGGCACCTGGCTGGGCGCGCACTACGCCCAGCAGTTCCCGCAGCGGACCGGGCGGTTCGTGCTGGACTCCGCGACGGAGTTCACCACGGACTGGCAGAAGACGTTCGACCGGCAGCCCGTCGGTTTCGAACGGCGCTGGCGGCAGGACTTCCTGCCGTGGATGGCGCGGTACGACGCGAAGTACCACTTCGGCACCAACGGCGAAGAGGTCCGGCAGAACTACGAGCGGGTCCGCTACGCCTTGTCCCGCAACCCGCTGAACGGAAGCGGGCCGATGGAGCTCGACACCGCCATCATCTACATGCTGTACAAGAAGGCGACTTTCCCGGCGCTGGCCGACCTGCTGGTCAAGATCCGGGACGCGATGGAGAACCCGGCGGCCATGGCCGAGGCGAAGGCCGCCGTCGAGGCGGCGGGTGACCACCCCGACGCGCAGGACGCCACCTTCTGGAACACCCTCTGTGGTGAGGGACGTTTCATCGGCACCCGCGAGTCGCTGATCCGCGCCTCACAGCGGAACCTCGATCGCGGTCTGCTCCTGGCGGGCGGCGGCACGCTGAACGCCTCGGTCTGCCTGTTCTGGGACAAGGAACCGCGTCCGCTGCCGAAACTGGACGGCAAGGGCGTCCCGCCGGTGCTGATCGTCCACTCCGAGCATGACCCGGCCACGGCGATCGAGGGCGCCCGAAAGGCGCACGCGGGGTTCGCGAACTCGCGCATGCTGACGGTGACCGGTGAGGGCGACCATGGGCTCTACGCGGACGGCAACCCAGCGGTGGACAAGATCGTGAACGCCTTCCTGGTCGACGGGGTCGTCCCCGCCGACCAGAGCGTCCCGGGTATGCCGCTGCCTGCTCCCTAGCGACACCGGTCGCGAAAGCCACTTTCGGGACGTCAGACGTCCCGAAAGTGCCTTTCGCGACGTGCCCCTGCCCTAGAAGGCGGCGAGGGTGTGCCAGGCCAGGCCCGGATCCTCGGCGTCGTCGCGCAGGACGACGCCCTCGATCAGGCCGTACGGGCGGTCGGCGGCGTAGAAGACCTCGTTGTCGTTCTTCAGCCCGAAGGGTGACAGATCCACCAGGAAGTGGTGCTTGTTCGGCAGCGAGAGCCGGACTTCGGCGACCTCCTCGCGTTCCTTGAGCACAGCTTCTCCCATCGCGTACAGCGTCTGCTGAAGGGAGAGGCTGTGCTTGTCCGCGAAGGTCTCCAGCAGGATCCGCCGGACTTCCGCGTGGCTCGTGGCCCAGTCGATCCCGTCGCCCTGGTAGCGCCAGCGCGCGGTCACGGCGGTCGCGAGGATCCGGTCGTTCGTCTCGGCCAGCGTCGTGTACTCGTCACGCGGGAAGCCGTGGAACTCCGAGCCGGTCGACTTGAGCACCACGAGATCGTCCAAACCGGACACCACCCAGGCCTGGTCGCCCTGTACGGTCACGGCGGTCGTCCGCTTCTCGCTGCCCGCCTGGGAGAACGCGTGGTCGTGGCCGGAGATGCGGTTCCAGCCGTGTTCGTCGATCAGGATCCGGGCGCCGGTGATGTGCTCGAACGAGCCGACGAAATGGCGGCCGAGCCGCAGCGCGAAGTCCTCGATCTCGCCGACCGGGGCTTCCTTGGCGAAGGCGTAGACGGTGTTCTTCTGGGTGTCGGTCGCGACGACGTCGGCGTTGTCGCCGGTGAGATGCGTGGCCGCGAGGTCGCCGCGCAGCGACGTCGAAACGGTGAGGTCCTTGAGGTGGTGGACGCTGCCTTCGCGCTGAACGGTGACGAGCCGGACTTCGGCCTTGCCGTACTGGTTGGGGCCCAGGGTGATGGCCACGGGCGATCAGCTCCCTCGATAGGTGGAATAGGCGAACGGGCTCAGCAGCAACGGCACGTGGTGGTGCTCGGTCCCGTCGGCGATGCGGAAGGTCAAGGTGACTTCGGGGAAGAAGGAGTCCGGGCCGAGGTGGGCGCCGGTGTCGAAGACCAGCCGGTAGACCCCGGGTTCCAGGGTGTCCGGGCCGAGGTCGCGAATCCGGCCGTCGGCGTCGGTCCGCCCGTCGGCTACGGGTTCGCCCGCGCCGGTTTCGAGCCGGACCCCTACGTTCGCGGCGGGCCGTCCCGCGGCGGTGTCGAGGATGTGCGTGGTCACGAGGCTCATGCCGTCACCGCCTTCTCCAGCCGCAGCGCGGCGATCCTGGCCAGCTCTTGACCGGCCACTTCGAGTTCCTTTTCGGGGTCGTTCGAGAGCCTCGAACGCAGGTTTTCCAGCAGTTCGGCGCCGCTCCGGCCGCTCGCGCAGACCAGGAAGACATGCCCGAACGTCGCTTCGTATTCGGCGTTGGCCGCGGCGAACTCGCGCGCCGCGTCACCGTCCACACCGGACTGTTCCGAGCGGGACCAGCCCGCTTCGGTACTCTTCCCGCCCGCTTTCTCCCCGATCCGGGGATGGGCGGCCATGGCGCGCCGGACCTCTTCGGGACGCAACGGGGTGAGCGCCTCGGAAGCGGCGAGCAGTGCGGCGAGATCGGCGTACGGGCGCCTGGCCAGCAGGGTCTCCACCCAGCGCGGGACGTCGAGGCAGGCGGTCAGCGCCGGCCGGACGTCCTGTGCGGGAGCCTCGTTGAACTCTCGAATGGTGAGCGGCACGGGAACTGACGGTACGGCGACGATTCCGCCGTCGTCAACATTTTGTTGAATCGACTCTTCAGTCTTGGTCCCGGTTGAGGTAGTTGTAGACCGTGAACCTCGTGACCCCCAGCGCCTCGGCGACGGTCGACACCGACTTGCGGAGGCCGAACGCGCCGCGTTCCTTGAGCAGCCGCACCGCGCGCTGCTTGGCGGCGCGGTCGAGGGTGTCGAGTTTGCCGCCGAGTTCGCGTTCGACGTCGCCGATGAGCCGCGCCAGCGCGCTGTGCAGTTCGACGGCTGGCTCGGTCGTTTCGTCGCCGACCTGCCGGAGCTGGAGCGTCACCCGGGTGGCGCCGCCGTCCAGTGCCGCCCTGGCGATGGCGGGGAGTGCGTCGAGAAGGGCGTCGGCGTCGCCGCGGACGAGGGTGCCGAGGGGGCCGAAATCGGCGGACAGGCCGGCGTCTTCCGCGGTGTCGCGGGCTTTGACGGCGTGTTCGGGTGGTGGACCCTCGCCGTGGAACGGTTCGCTGGTGAACTCGGCTTCTAACTGCACCCAGCGAAGGTAGCGCCGCCCGCGCTCGTTGACGAGCAGGGTGGCCGGAGTTAATGTCGGAGTGCGAAACCTCGATTCCACTCAGTGGAAGTTGGAGGCTTTTTATGGACTTGGTGATCAAGGCCGCGCGAGCGGTGACGGCCGCCGGGGAGGTACCCGCGACCGTCGGTGTCGACGAGGGCCGCATCGTCGCGGTGGAGCCCGCCGGAGCGGACCTGGACGGCGACCGGGTGCTCGAACTCGGCGAGGACGTCGTCCTGCTGCCGGGACTCGTGGACACGCATGTGCACGTCAACGACCCGGGCCGCACCGAATGGGAGGGTTTCGCTTCGGCGACCCGCGCGGCCGCGGCGGGCGGGGTCACCACGATCGTGGACATGCCGCTGAACAGCCTGCCGCCGACGGTCGACGTCGCGTCGCTGGAGGTGAAGCGCAAGACCGCCGAGGGGCGGGTGCACGTCGACGTCGGGTTCTGGGGCGGGGCGATTCCCGGCAACCTCGCGGATCTGCGCGGCCTTCACGAGGCCGGGGTGTTCGGTTTCAAGTCGTTCCTGCTGCATTCCGGCGTCGACGAGTTCCCGCCGCTGGACGCGCGCGGGCTCGAAGAGGCGATGACCGAACTGCGGACGTTCGACGGCATGATCATCGTGCACGCGGAGGACTCCGACGCGATCGACCACGCGCCCGACCCGCACGGCGAGAAGTACGAGGACTTCCTGCACTCGCGGCCGCGCGGCGCGGAGAACGTGGCGATCGCGCAGGTCATCGAGCTCGCCAGGAAGACCGGAGTCCGCGCGCACATCCTGCATCTGTCCTCTTCGGACGCGCTGCCGATGGTCGAGAGCGCGCGGCGCGACGGCGTCCGGCTGACCGCCGAGACCTGCCCCCACTACCTGAGCTTCACGGCGGAGGAGATCGGCGACGGCGCCACGCAGTTCAAATGCTGCCCGCCGATCCGCGAGGCCGGGAACCGCGAACTGCTGTGGAAGGGCCTCGCGGACGGTGTCATCGACTGCGTGGTGACCGACCATTCGCCGTGCACCCCCGAGTTGAAACGGTTCGACAGCGGTGATTTCGGGCTCGCGTGGGGCGGGATCGCCGGTCTGCAACTCGGCCTGCCCGCCGTCTGGACACAGGCGAGGCAGCGCGGGTTCGCCCTCACCGACGTCGTCCGCTGGATGGCCGAACATCCGGCCGCGCAGGCGGGGATGCGGCGCAAGGGACATCTCGCGCCGGGTTACGACGCCGACTTCAGCGTGTTCGCGCCCGACGAGGCTTTCGTCGTCGACGTCGCGAAATTGAAGCACCGCAACCCGGTCAGCGCCTACCACGGACGGCCGCTCGCCGGTGTCGTCCGGAGCACGTGGTTGCGAGGCGAGGAGATCACCGGTGAAGACCCGGCAGGCGTTCTGCTGACCCGGGGTGACTGCTGAGATGGAGGATGCCGTGAACGACCGTCCTGAGTGGACAGCCCGGCCCGATCTGGCCTCGCGCAAGTTCGGCGGGACCGTGATGTGGGCGACGGACGAGTTGTTCGCCGAGAAGGAGAACCTGGTCAATCCCTGGGTTCCCGCGCATCGGGCGGAGACCTTCGGTCCCAAGGGGCAGGTCTACGACGGCTGGGAGACCCGACGGCACCGCGAACCCGGCGACGACCAGGCCGTCGTCCGGCTCGGCCTGGCCGGCGCGATCACCGGCGTCATCGTCGACACCGCGTTCTTCAAGGGGAACTACCCGCCGTTCGTCTCGGTCGAGGCGTGCGCCGTCGACGGCTATCCCAACGCCGCCGAACTGGCCGAAGCGGACTGGGACGTGCTGGTGAAACGCGGCGCGGCGGCGGGCCACACGGAGAACTTCTTCGAGATCGGCGGAAGCAAGCGCTACACGCATGTCCGGCTGACCATGCATCCGGACGGCGGGGTGGCCCGGCTGCGGGTGCACGGCACGCCGATCCCGGATCCGCGGCTGCTCGACCTCGGTGCGCTCGACCTCGCCGCGCTGGAGAACGGTGCGGTGGTCACCGGCTGCAGCGACATGTTCTATTCCTCGCCCAACAACCTCTTCTCGCCGGGGCTCGCCGCGCATCAGGCCGAGGGCTGGGAGACCGCGCGGCGCCGGGACGACGGGAACGACTGGGTCACGGTGCGCCTCGCCGGCGCGGGCGTCGTCCGGTTCGCCGAACTGGACAACAGCAACCTCAAGGGCAACGCGCCGGGCTGGGCGTCGCTGAGCGGCCGGGACGGTGACGGCGAATGGGTCGAACTGCTGCCCAAGACGCGGTTGCAGCCCGACACCCGGCACCGGTTCGCGCTCGCCGAGGGGCCTGAGGTGACCGAGGTCCGCCTCGACATCTATCCCGACGGCGGGATGGCGCGCCTACGGCTCTTCGGGGCGCTCTCGGAGCGCGGCCGCGCGGATCTCGCTTCGCGTTTCGAGGCCGCTCGCCCCTGACGCGTTTCGTCCTCTGAACGCGGCAGTTGGCATCGAGAACTACCGCGTTTAGAGCACGAAATGCGGAGTCAGGGGCGAGCGCCGGGCCGGTTCAGGTACGCGGAGAGCAGCGAAAGGACGGTGCCGATCGAGAAGATCGCGGTGAGCCACCAAGCGCCGCCGATGGACAGGTTCCACACCAGGGCACCCACCATGAGCACCGCCATGACGATGTTCCTGATCTGCAGCGGCGTCGGTTTGGCCATGCCGCCACCCTCTCACGGGCAGCGGTCGCGCTGGTCAGGGGGCGGACTGGCGACGGGAGCTGATCACACCGGTGTCGAACCCGGCGAGGTGGAGCCCACCGGCGAACCGGGCGTGCTCGATCTTGACGCAGCGGTTCATCACCACGTCCAGGCCTGCCTCTTTCGCGCGGTCGGCGACAGGCTCGTGCCATAGGCCCAGTTGCAGCCAGAGCGTGCGCGCTCCCGCCTTGACGACCTCCTCGGCGACGCCGGGGAGGTCGTCGTGCTTGCGGAACACGCTGACCAGGTCGGCCTCGCCGGGCACGTCGGCCAGCGACGGGTACACCGGGCGCCCGAGGAGCTCGTCCAGCCGCGGATTCACGAAGTTGACCTCGTACTTGCTGGAGGAGAGCAGGTACGTCGCGACGAAGTAGCTCGGCCGCGCCGGGTTGTTCGAGGCACCGACGATGGTCACCGACCTCGTCCGCGAAAGGAGGCGGCGGCGTTCGACCGCGCCGACGTCGTAGGTCATCCCGCCACCGCCTTGCCGAGCGCCTGATCGAGGTCCCACAGGATGTCATCGACGTCCTCCAGCCCGACCGACAGGCGGATCAGATCCGCTCCCACGCCCGCCGAGCGCAGCTGGTCTTCGGAGAGCTGCTGGTGGGTGGTCGACGCCGGATGGATCACCAGGGTCCGCGCGTCCCCCACGTTCGCCAGATGCGACAGCAGTTCGACGGAGTTCACGAAGGTTTCCCCGGCCGCGCGGCCACCGTCGACGCCGAAGGAGAACACGGCGCCCGGACCGGCGGGCAGGTACTTCTTCGCGCGGTCGTGGTGGGGATGATCCGGCAGGCCCGCGTAGTTCACCCACGCCACCCGGCTGTCGTTCGCGAGGTATTCCGCGACGGCTCGCGCGTTGGCGACGTGGGCGTCCATCCGTTGCGGCAGCGTCTCGACCCCCTGCAGCAGGAGGAAGGCCGAATGCGGGGAGAGGACCGCGCCGATGTCGCGCAACTGCTCGGCGCGGAGCCGGGTGCAGAACGCGTACTCGCCGAAGTTCTCCCAGTACTTCAGGCCGCCGTAGCTCTCGACGACCTCGGTCATCCGCGGGAACTTCCCGTTGCCCCAGTCGAACTTCCCGGACTCGACGACCACGCCGCCCAGCGTGGTCCCGTGCCCGCCGAGGAACTTCGTGGCCGAATGCAGCACGATGTCCGCGCCGTGCTCGATCGGGCGGCACAGGTACGGCGTCGCCAGCGTGGCGTCGACGACCAGCGGGATGTCGTGCGCGTGCGCGAGCTCGGCCAGCCCGGCGATGTCGGCGATCCCGCCGCCGGGATTGCCGATGACCTCGGTGAAGATCAGCTTCGTCCGGTCGGTGACGGCGGCCGCGTAGTCCTCGATGCGGTCTCCGTCGACGAAGGTGGTCTCGATACCGAAGCGGCGCAGCGTCCCGGTGAGTTGCGTGACCGTCCCGCCGTAGAGCCCGCCCGCCGACACGATGTGGTCGCCGGACTCGGCGAGGGCGGAGAAGGTCAGGAACTCCGCGGCCTGGCCACTGCTGGTCGCGACCCCGCCGATGGCGCCTTCGAGGCTGGCCAACCGCTCCTCGAAGGCCGCGACCGTCGGGTTGCCGAGCCGGCTGTAGATGTTGCCGTACTTCTGCAGCGCGAACAGGTTCGCCGCGTCGGCCGCGTCCTCGAAGACGAAGCTCGTGGTCTGGTAGATGGGCACGGCGCGGGCGCCGGTCGCCGAGTCGGGCGTCCCGCCCGCGTGCAGGGCGCGGGTGCGGAAACCCCAGGTGCGTTCACTCATCGCGCCCGACGCTACCTCGCGTCCCACCCCGTGGCCATCGTTCCCAGTCCGTGGCTACTCGCGGTCCAGGGTGATCACCGTGCCGGGGCGGTGGCCGTTCCGGCGCGGGGTGACCGGACGGGGCTCACGGGAGACCGCGACCCCGGCCGGCCGCTGCCGGTCGACCGGCAGGACCTCTCGGGAGTTCGTCCGGTCGGCCAGCCGCAGGGACTGCGCCGAGGTCAGCCACTCTTCGGCGGGCTCCGCGATTTCGAGCAGCAGCGCCTCGAACTCCGAGCGGGTGGTTTCGAGGATGTGCGGTGCCGCGAGCCACCGCAGCACCTGACGTCCGGTGACCGCCATCCGCTGGCGCGGCGAGGACACCAGCCGCTGATCGAAGTAGCGGATCAGCACCTCGTCCACGGTGTCCCACGCGTTGGCCGCGCCGAACAGATCCAGCACGTCCTCCGAGCCGAGGATCTTGAACGCCTCGGTCAGCAGCTGCATGACCTCCACCCGCAGCACGTTCAGATGGCCGTACGAGGTAAACTTCAGGTTGTTCCGCAGGTCGAGACCGCTGCGCCGGACGACCGCGACACTGCCGAAGCTCGGGTCGTACGCGCGTTCGCGGACGACGTCCGAGATCCGCTTGTCCCGCCAGAACAACGCGACCTGGTTGCTGAACTGCGTGAACAGCTGGTGGAAGTCGGTGTTCGGCCGCGAGTTCGCCGAACCGAGCCCCTTGCCGTAGCCGAGCACCCGCCGATACGCGCTGACGCGGTCCCGCCGGGTGTAGCGCAGGACGTCCCGCCGGTCGAACCGGTACAGGCCGAAGGCGCCGGGGCCGTCCGAAAGCCGGATGGCGCCGCCCTGGAACAGCTCCTGCAGCTTCTGCACCACGCGGAACACGCCGATCCGTTCGTGCTGGTACAGGTAGTACAGGTCGCCGACCGCGATGACCCGTTCCGAAGCGACCGTCTCGTCGTAGGCGTCGACACCCGGCGGCATCGCCGTCGCGCCGAGATCCGCGGCCGAACCGTCGCCGAGACCGACGAGCTGCGCGATCCCGCCGTCCGCGGGCCCCGGTTTGCCCCGCTGCTCGGCCTCGACCGCGGTGAGCATGTCGTCCAGCTGTTTGAGGACCGCGTCACCGAGTTTCGGATCGCTGCCCAGTTCGTTCGCGAGCTTCCCGGCGACCTGGCCGCGCAAGGCCGCGACCCGGTCGAAGAGTTCCCGGTATTCCTTTTCCGTGCCCATCGTCTTCCTCCCGTACGGGTCCGGCTACTGCCCGGTCCGCTTGCGCGTGGTCCGGGGTTTCGGCGGTTCCTCCGCCTCGGGTGGTGCCTGCCCTTCCTGACCGCCGTGCCCCTCACGGAGTTCGGCGACCGACGGCACCGGCGGTGTCCGGCCGGGCGGCGGCGTGAGCTGCGGGGTGGGCGGCGCGGGCGGGTTCGGATCGGCCGACGACGGCGAGCCTCCCCGCCCGATCGGCTCGGCGATCCGGACGACCTCCTGGAGGTGGTCGTCGAGTTCGTCGATGGCCCGCTGCACACGGGAACTGAAGAAGCCAGGGGGAAGCGACGCGCGGAAGTTGCCAGGCACGTCCCCGTTGGAACCGCCGGTGCTCTGCCGGGGAAGGTTCGCCACGATCCGCTGCAGCCGCGTCGCGATCTGGAGGAAGGACGTGCCGACACCCTCCTTGCCCGCCGACTCGATCAGCTTGCCGCCCTCGAAGGTGGCGAACTCGCGGATCCAGCGCAGCAGCCCGCCGAGCGACATCGTCCCGCCCTGCGGGTCGGGGACGCGGAGCACTTCGAGGTCCTCCTGCTGGACGAAGACCGACCGCAGCATCGCGACGACCTCGTCGACCTGCGACGCCGTCGCGGACAGCAACCGGGAGAGGGCGACCACGGCGGGCCCGAAGAACGGCTGGCCGCCGGCGGGCTGCGAGAACGGGTCGATCTTGTCGCGTGCGTCCTGCCAGCCCCTGAACAACGAGACCACCCAATCCGTCAGCGTGATGAATGAGGTCTGGATCCGTTCCTCTTCGATCGTGTTGACCTTGCCCGAGACCAGGCCGAACTCGTCCCGCAGCCGGCCGAGGTGCCCTTGCGTGCGGTCCCCGGCGCCGACCGCGAGACCGCCGTTCCCGAGCAGGAGCAGGAAGAGCTGATCGACCCTGGCCACGCGGATCAGCGGGCTCTCCAGCTCCTGCCGGATCTGTTCGAGATCGTGCCGGACGAGCGCGCGGAAGCCCTCGGCGTTCTCGGGATCCGCGTCCGTCCTCAGTGGACGGAGCGAATCGAGGAGCGCCAGCGAATCCTTGACCGCGCTCCTCGCCCTGGCGGCGAGCGAGGCCTGGCCACCGGTGACGGCGCCGAGGTCGGCCTGGATCGCGTACCCGCGTGGAGTCCATTTCGCCTCGGTGTGTCCCTGGACCTCTTTCAGCTCGAAGCTCCCGGTGAGCGCGGCCACGAACCCTTTCGTGTCGCCTTCACGCCATTTCCAGCCGAGCATGTCGCTGATCGTCTGTTCGGCGAGTTTGCCGGGTGCCGCCGCCTGCGGTGGGTACTGCCCGGTCGACAGCGGATACGCGCTGTCGATGTCCTGTGCGCGCGGCAACGTCGCGCCGCGGTCGTCGTTGATCGTCATCGGGTCGCCCCACATCCCTTGAATTCGGCCAGTTCCACTGCTTCACGCCAGCACCGCACCATCACGTCCTCCGCCGAGGACAGGGCGGTGGCGCATTGGTCAACCCCGGCGTGGAAGCTCTTCGCCCAGCCCCGCCATTCCTGTTCCCGTCCGTGCACCGCGCGCAGCAGCCCGGAGACCGCGTGGTGCGAACGGCAGTGCCCGTCCACCCGCCGCCGCAGCTTCAGCAGCGACGACGCCGTGGTGTGCAACGATTCGGCGCTCACCGGGCGCTGTGTCGCGCGCGTGGCCGCCTCGACCTCTCCGGTGCCGTCCAGGACGACTTCGGCGAGGTGATCAGCCGCGGCGAGCCCGACACCGGCGGGCCGGTCTTCGGCGACGCTGATCTCCAAGGCCCGCCAGCACGCGGCCACCTGGTTCACTTCCTTGCCCAGCCGGGAGAATTCGGTGTGGAGCGTCATCTCGCCCTCCTACCGAGTTCTTCCATGAAGAAACCGAAAAGCCGTTTCGGTGGCGCCATCCGCTCGTCGAGCGCGAACCGGACCGCGCCGATGAGGAACCGTTCCGGCACCACACCCGGGGACACCCCGTCGGCCAGTCTTTCCGCGGCTTCTTCGATCATCGCCTGTTCCTTGGCTTCGAACCGCAGCACCTTCGCCAGCGGGCGGTGACCCAGCGAAGGGAACGACGTGAAGCACATCGCGTCCACCACCGTGGGAATCGCCTTGTCCGCCGTCCTCAGCAGCGCCGGCGGCGCGTTGACCAGCTTCGCCCGCGGATACAGCCTGTGCCACAGCGACGCGTAGGCCTCCGCGTGCCGCGGGAAACCCATGCGTCGCAACAACTCCACCGAGATCTTCGCGCGGAGGTACGGCACCGGGTGGACAGCCCGTGGGGCGAACCCCGTCGTTTCGAGTTCGGTGCGCCCGATGACGTCGAACAGCGAACCGACGACCGCCGGGCCGCCCAGCAACAGCGCGGACAGGTCGGCGAACGTCTCCCGGTTCCACCTGACCCAGACCGAGGTCACCTCACGCGGGACCCCCGCCTCGACGAGCCGCGCCGCCACCTGGAGCGGGATCGCCCTGGCGAGGCCCAGATCGTTCTGCAGGTTGTGACTCACCTCGTGCAGCACCGCGCCGAGCGTCCACGGGTTCACCAGCCGGTGGTACGGAAGCTGGATCAGCGGGAAGGGATTGAGCCGGTTTCCCAGGCGCCGCAAGGGGATCCCGCGACGCGAGGTGGCCGGGCCGGACCCGGTGCGCAGGTAGCAGAACGGTGGCGGGGTCGGGATCGACCGCCAGCGCCCGATCCCGAGGTAGGCGTACTGATAGCAGTCGAGCGCCACCCGGTCACAGGCCACCAGCCACGGGGCGAACGCGCCCTGCCGCTGGTTGAACAGATCGAGGTAGAAGTCCCACACCCGCTCGGTGGTCCTGACCCAGCGCTGCGCCCGGGACTTCGCCCGCAACAGCCGCGCGAGCTCGGCCTGGCCCCGCCGCGCCACCGCCTCGTCCGCGGCATGGTGTACCGCGTTGGTCGCGGAGTACAACGGTTTCCGCAAGGTCGCCATCGTCCGGTTGACCGCCGCGAGGTGTGCCCGGCTCGGGCCGGTGGCCGGGTCACCGAACTCCGACCAGCGGAACGGCCGCAGCGCCTCCAGATGCCGTTCCACGTTGGTGGCCTGGGACAGCAGCCAAGCGGTCAGCTCGTCTTCGCCGGACGGCCTCGCCCGCCGGAACCCGGTGGACGAGGCCGCTTCACCGGATGCCGCGGGCAGCGCCTCAGAGCGTGTTGGCGGAGCTGAGGTTCTGTCCGGGAAAGCGGCCCTGCGGGTGAACCCGCCCCGGCCGTAGGCCCCGCTATCGCGGTGGCAGGGCGCCTTCAGCTCCTTCGCGACCTGATAGGCCAGGTCGCGCCCTGCCGACGTCGATCGCGGACGCGGGTTCACCAACAGAGACTCAGCGGCGGCGCGCACGGCCGCGCGCCTTGCCACGACGGGCGGCGCCCGCCCGGGCCCGGGACTGTGTCCTGCGCCCGCCGCGGGCGGCGGGGCGACGGCGGCGCTGCTGGGGACGGCCGCGACGGCGCTGCTGGCCCCGGCGGTTCGCGGGCGCGTTCTGCGCGCTGTTCACGGTGTGGCCGACCAGCCTGCGCGTGATGTACCTGGCGTTGATCGGGCGGCCATCGGCGTACCGGCGCCCGACGTCGCGCGCGGTGCGCCCGATGATCTTCGGGATGTGCCGGACGGCGCGACGGGTCGCCGGGTTCCGCCACAGCTTGCGCCCGAGGTTGACCGCGCCGCGGATCAGCTGCGGACCGTGCTTGATGATTTTCGGCGCCGCCCATTTCGCCGCCTGGAACGCCAGCGGCGCGAGCGCGCCGAGGAAGGCCTCCGCCTCGTCCTCGGTCTCGGCGTTCTCCGCCTGGAAGGCCAGCTGCGCCATCATTTCGGCGTCGGGGTAGACGCGCCGCGCCGGATGCGTGAAATCCTCGTCCTCGGACTCCAGCTCGAACTCGTCCTCGAGTTCGCGGACGACGGCCTCGAACTCGGACTCGAATTCGTCTTCGTCCTCGTACTCGCCGTAGACCTCGTCCTCCAGCTCGTCTTCGAGCTCCCTGGCCAGACCGCCGAGCTCGTCTTCGAACTCGTCCTCGTCCTCGAATTCGCCTTCCAGTTCGTCCTCGAGTTCGTTTTCGAACTCGGCCTCGAGTTCACGGCTCAGCTCGTCTTCCAGCTCGCCGTCCACTGCCGCATAGCCACGGCTCATAACCGTTCTCCTCTGCTCCGGTGAAAATCCGCGATCGCCGGCGCGGTGCGTCGGTGAGCACGCGTCCGACACTGCCCGTGCACCGTGAGCACCGGTAGTCACACGTTCCTGCGTGACATGAATCGACTAGTTCGTACTTGTCACACAAATCGACGATGCGCTTTTCCTGTCGGAGGGGTTTGCTAGAGAGGGAGGGAGACCTAGAGGGGGGAGGCCGGTCTATGTCCACGAGCCCGGTGATGGGATTTCCTGCTTCATCGATACACGACCTCGCACGGCAGAAGGCGGCGGTCGTCACGGAGGACGAAGCCGTACGAAGCCTGGCGAGATCACTCGTCAGACGTGTCATGGAACTGAACGACGGTGCCACCGTGCAGCGGAAGCCACTGCTCGACGTCACCGAGCACGGCGTCCGATGCCTGCTCGTGCCGGTGGCGCCGGAGCCGCACGACCTGCTCAGCCCGCGCGAGCACGAAGTGGCGCGCATGGTCGGCCGGGGCTATACGAACAAGCAGATCGCCGGTGTCCTGGAAATCAGCCTGAACACCGTTTCCGCGCATATGCGCCGGATCTTCACCAAACTGGGGGTCGGTTCCCGTGCGGCGATGGTGGCCGCGCTGACCGGTGAGAATCTCGCCGCCGTATGAACGACGACGGTGCGCGCGGGTCGTGAGCGCCCCAATTCCACGCCATCCCCAAGTACATGAAGGGCCCCTTCCTGTAGCTAGGCGCAAGGAAGGGGACCTTCATGTACTTGGCAGGGTGTGAAGGTCTCGTGAGGGGAACTTTGGGGGACGCTGGGTCCCTCAAGGAGTCCTTCACGGAACGGTGACCAGAAAACCGAAACCAAAGCGCTAACCGAGCGCGGCGCGCAGCCGCCGGTCCCGTTCCTCAGGGGTCTGCCGGGGGCAACTGGTGCACTTCGGGTTGCCCGCTTCGTAGATCAGGCAACAGGAAGCACGGCGCACCACGGTGTTCCGCCCGATCCGGGTGAACCGCGGCTCCGGCATCCCGAGGCCGATCGCGGCCACGAGCGGTGCCGCCAGCTCGATCGCTCGTGCGGTGTCGCCGGTCCACAGCAGGCGGTTGCCGATCGAATCCGTCGCGATCGCCCCGAGCGCGCGCGGATTCGCTCCCGTGACGGCCGAAATGGTGCCGATCGCCGTGCTCAGCGTCCCGGCGAACGCGGCGCCGAGTTCGGCGAGGCCGCCGTCGAGGAGCCGTGACGACCGGGCGCCGGTGAAGCGGCCGTCCGGGACGAGGTCGATCGTGACGGCGTCGAGCGACGGGTCCAGCGGCGCGCCACGTACGAGCGACTCGACGGAGGGCGCGACGAGAACGGAAGACAGCGAGTACCACCAGATCGTGCCGAGCACTTCGGGCCGCGAGCAGCCGTAGAGTTTCGCGGCGCCGCCGATGCGGGCGCTGACCCATGCGGCGTCGGCGAGCAGGGTCGCGGGTGCCTCCATCAGGGCACCGGCCGGTACAGCGTGACACTGAACGAGGTGGTGACGTCCACCGGCGCCTCGATCGCGTCGAGGCGTTCGCGGCGGCCGTCGCGGTGGAGGTGGTGCGCGCTCGGTCCCATCTCGACGACCTGGCGAATCCGGGCGGGCGTCAACGTCACCCGCTGGGTGACCTCGTGCCGGTCCACCCGGGTGAAGAGTTCGCCGAGCGTGTCCTCCAGTCGCGCGTCCTTGCCACCGTCGACGGAGATCACCAGGTCGCCCAGTTCCCTGAGGTGTCCCGGGTTCGGCGTCGCGACGACCAGCAACCCGTCCGAGGTGAGGACACGGTGGAACTGCGGGGCGTTACGGGGCGCGAAGACGTTGAGGATGAGTGACGCGCTCGAGTCGGCCACCGGCCAGGGTTCCCACAGATTCCACACGGCCGCGCCCGCGCGCGCGTGTGCGCGAGCGGCGCGGCGCAGGGCGACGGCGGAGACGTCGAGCGCCAGTCCGTACGCGGCGGGGACGGCGTCGAGCACGTGCGCGAGGTAGTACCCCGTGCCCGCGCCGGCGTCGATGACCATCCCGTCCTCGATGTGGTCCGCGGCCACCTTCGCGAGGGCGTCGGCGAGAGGCAGGTAAGCACCGGAAGAAAGGAGGTCGACGCGAGCCGCGACCATCGGCGCGGTGTCCGCCGTGCCTGCCGGGATGCGCGCGTGCAGAAGATTGACGTAACCCTGCTTCGCTACGTCGAACGAGTGGCCTCTCCCACAACGCACCGTGCGGTCGGTTACCCCGACCGGGTCACCGCAGACCGAACACCGCAGCGACCGGACGATCTCCGGTGGCAGTGGGTCATGGCCGGATACACGTGCGTTCATGGACCTATTCGACCACGAGGTTTCGCAACCGGACAGAACGCACCAGGTCTCCGGAAACCTGGCCGTAACAACGCCGTACCGACAGTTCACGCGGGTGAAACCTGAATCGCCGCCCGAGGAAACACCGCGGTCCAAAGATTCCTGCGCAGTACACCCCAGGCACGGGAGGAAGATTGTGCTGAACGCAGGAGACACCGCATGGGTGTTGATCAGCGCCGCGCTGGTCATGCTCATGACACCGGGATTGGCGTTCTTCTACGGCGGCATGGTCCGCGCGAAGAGCGTCCTGAACATGTTGATGATGAACTTCATCGCGCTCGCCGTAGTCGGTGTCCTCTGGACGCTGTACGGCTTCACGATGGCGTTCGGCAACGACATCGGCGGAGGGTTGCTCGGCAACTTCGACTTCGCGGGTCTTTCGACCATCTCAGGCAAACTCGCCGGGTTCGCGACCGCCGCGACGAGCACCACGCCCGAGGTCGCCTGGCCCGGCGCGGACGCGCTGCCGTTGTTCGCCTTCGTGATGTTCCAGCTGATGTTCGCGATCATCACGCCCGCGCTGATCTCCGGTGCCATCGCCGACCGCGCCAAGTTCTGGGGCTGGACGCTGTTCGTCGCGGTGTGGGTGACCGTCGTGTACTTCCCGGTCGCGCACTGGGTGTTCTCGTTCAACGGTTTCATCAGCGCCGATTCGGTCGGCGGCTGGATCGCCAACCAGCTCAAGGCGCTCGACTTCGCGGGCGGTACCGCGGTCCACATCAACGCCGGTGCGGCGGGCCTGGCGCTCGCCATCGTGCTCGGCAAGCGCAAGGGCTGGCCGAAGGGCACCGGACGTCCGCACAACGTGCCGTTCGTGCTCCTGGGCGCCGCGCTCCTGTGGTTCGGCTGGTACGGCTTCAACGCCGGTTCGGCGCTGGCCGCCAACGACCTCGCCGCCGTCGCGTTCACCAACACCACCGTCGCGACCGCCGCCGCCATCCTCGGCTGGCTGATCGTCGAGCAGATCAAGGTCGGCAAGCCGACCACCCTCGGCGCCGCTTCCGGTGCCGTAGCGGGTCTCGTCGCGATCACCCCGGCGGCCGGTTTCGTCAGCCCGCTGGGCGCCATCGCCATCGGCCTCATCGCCGGTGCCCTGTGCGCGCTGGCGATCAGCCTCAAGTTCCGCTTCGGTTTCGACGACTCCCTCGACGTCGTCGGTGTCCACCTCGTGGGTGGTCTCGTCGGCACGCTGCTCATCGGTTTCTTCGGCACCACCAGCGTCAACTCGCTCGGCGTCGACGGCCTGTTCTACGGCGGCGGCCTCGGCCAGCTGGGCAAGCAGGCGCTCGCGGCGGCCGTCGTCCTCGGCTACTCGTTCGTGCTCACCTTCGTCATCGGCTGGGTGATCAAGAAGCTCGGCGGGTTCCGCGTCAGCGCGGAGGACGAGGTCAGTGGTATCGATGAGGCCCAGCACGCGGAGAGCGCGTACGACTTCACCGGATCGGGCGGCGGCCTCGGCCAGCCGAGCTCCATCCCGGTCAAGTCGTCCACCGGAAACGCGGCCACGAAACTCGAGGAGAGCAAGGCATGAAGCTGATCACCGCGATCGTGAAGCCGTTCACGCTCGACGACGTCCGCTCCGCGCTGGAGCAGCTGGGCGTGCTCGGCATGACGGTCAGCGAGGTGCAGGGCTACGGCAGGCAGAAGGGCCACACCGAGGTCTACCGGGGTGCGGAGTACTCCGTGGACTTCGTGGCGAAGCTGCGGGTCGAGGTCGTCACCGACGATTCCAACGTCGAGAAGGTGCTCGACGCGATCACCACGGCCGCCCACACCGGCAAGATCGGTGACGGCAAGATCTGGGTGACGCCGGTGGAGACGGTCATCCGGGTACGCACCGGCGAGCGCGGCTCGGACGCCCTATAGGCGTCACGGATGGCCGACGGGGGTGAACTGGTCAAGGCCACCGAGCGGTTGCTCGAGGGCAGGCACGGGAGGCTGGGGGCGACCGCGTTGCGGGCGGCCCTGGTCGACCTCTACGAATTCTGGTTGGGCAAGGGCGCTTCGGCGGCCGGCGTCGACACCGCTGAACCCGGTGTCGCGCTGGCCGCCGTCGGCGGCCTGGGGCGCAGCGAGCTGGTGCCCTTCTCCGATCTCGATCTTTTGTTGCTGCACAACGGAAACTCGCGGGTCGGCGCGATCGCCGACGCGATCTGGTATCCGTTGTGGGACGCCAAGATCGGTCTCGATCACTCGGTGCGCACCCCGGGTGAGGCGCTGAAGGTGGCCTCCGAGGATCTGCGGACCGCGATGGGGCTGCTCGACATCCGCCACATCTCCGGGGACGCCGAGATCACCGCCAGGCTGGCGGCCGCGGCGAGGGACCAGTGGCGGCGGACCGCCCGGAAACGGATGGACGAACTGTCGGACGCGGTGCGTCAGCGCTGGGCCCGCAGTGGCGAGATCGCGCAGTCCGCCGAGCCGGATCTCAAGCACGGCCGGGGCGGGCTTCGTGACTTCGCCGTCCTGGAAGCGCTTGCGGCGGCACAGCTGACGGCGAGACCCGGCGAGGAACTGCTGGCGGCGAAGAGCCTGCTGCTCGACGTCCGGACCGAACTGCGCCGGGAACTCCGCCGGGAACGGGACATCCTCAGCGCTCCGGAGGCCGAGACGGTCGCGGGCGAGCTCGGGTTCGGCGACCGGTTCACCTTGGCGCGCAAGCTTTCCGGTGTCGGCAGGACGATCGCGTACGCGGTGGACGTCGCGCTCCGGTCCACTGTGGAACCGCCGAAGGCGCGGTTCGGGCGGCGGCCGGTACGGACGCCGCTCGACGAGGGTGTCGTCCTGCACGGGAGCGAGGTCGCGCTGGCGCGGGACGCGGTGCCCGCCAAGGATCCCGCCCTGCTGCTGCGGGTGGCCGCGGCGTCGGCGCGGATCCGGAAACCCATCGCGCATGGGACCCTACGGGCGCTCGCCGACACCGCGCCCGAACTGCGTGCGCCGTGGCCGGCCGACGCCCTCAAGGCGCTGGTGGAACTACTCGGCGCCGGTGAGGGACTCGTCGACGCCGTGGAGGCGCTGGACCGCACCGGCCTGTGGGCGCGCCTGTTCCCCGAATGGGGCGCGGTGCGGGATCTTCCGCCGAGATCGCCGGTGCATTCCTGGACCGTCGACCGGCATCTCGTGCGGGCCGCGGTCGAGGCGTCGAAACTGACGACCACCGTTTCGCGGCCGGACCTGCTGCTGATCGGCGCGCTGCTGCACGACATCGGCAAGGGCCGCGACACGGACCATTCCGAACTCGGCGCGAAGATCAGCGCACAGGTGGCGGCCCGGCTCGGGCTGCCGGAGGCGGACGCGGCACTGGTCGCGGCGATGGTCCGGCATCACCTGCTGCTGCCGCACACCGCGACGCGGCGGGACATCAGCGATCCCGCCACGATCCAGCGCGTGACGAAGACGCTCGACGACAACCTCGTCCTGCTGGAACTGCTGCACGCCCTGACGACGGCCGATTCGCTGGCCACCGGGCCCGGCGTGTGGACCGACTGGAAGGCGCGCCTGCTCGCCGAACTCGTCTCCGGTTGCGAAGAAGCCTTGCACGGCAAGGGTTTTGTGCCGCCGGAGCCGATGGGCGCCGAACAGCGGGAGCTCGTCGCGGAGGCCGTCGCGTCCGGCCGTGGCGAGGTGCGCATCACCTCCGCGGGCAAGGTCGTGACCGTGGTGCTGGCGGTCCCGGCCCGTGCGGAACTGCTGGCGCCCGCGGCCGGCGTGCTCGCGCTGAACTCGCTCGAGGTCCACGCGGCGGTGCTGCGCGGGCACGACGGGGGACGGGCGGGAGTCTTCACGGCGTCGCCGAAGTTCGGCTCGCTGCCCGACGTCACCCTGTTGCGTGAGCAGTTCGCGCGGGCGGTGGCCGGGACGCTGCCGCTCACCCAGCGGCTCGCGGCGAAGGAACGGGACTACGGCGGAGGGGAGACGCCGTCCGCGGGAGCGAAGGTGATCTGGTTCGACGACGAGACCAGCGGGCACGACACGGTCGTGGTCGAACTACGGGCCGCGAACCGGATCGGGCTGCTGTACCGGGTCGCGGGCGCGCTGCGCCGGTGCGAGGCCGAGGTGCGCTGGGCGAAGGTGGCCACGCTCGGTGGCGCCGTCGTCGACTCGTTCGCCGTCGCGCCGCGGGCGGGCCGCGTCGACCAGGAGTGGCGGTCGAGGATCGAAGCCGCGCTGCTTGCGGCCGCTTCCTGAGCCCGCGGGCCGGGAACGGGGTGTCGCGCGAATCGCGGAGGGTAGCGGTGGCAGGATGTGCGCGGTCGAGACCCGAAGGAGCCGGAGGGGCGGTGAGCACGTGCTCGACCACGAGCAGGACTCGCCCGGACCGCAGCGGATCACGCTTCCGCCGACGGTCGTGGCCTCCCATCTCCGTGCGTGCGCGGACGATCTCGCCGTCTCCCTCACCGCGTCCGGTACCGCCGCGACCGTGCCCGAGCTGCTCAAAGTGGTCCGGCACCTCGTCGCGGGGCAGCAGGCCCTCGCCATCGCGCTCGAAGGCATGGCGGGCCGGGTCGAAGGGGGAGGCGGAGGCGCCTTGGCCACCGCCCCGATGGTCGACGTCGAGGTCGTCGCCGAAGTGCTCCGTGCGGCGGCCACCGCTGTCGACTGTTCGGCCGAGGCACTCGCCGAATCGCGTCCCTCGTTCGAATGTGTGAGCGAATCAGTCGCCCCTGACACCCGTTTGTAGCTGTCCCGCCCCTTCGGCGCGTGGATACGCTGACCAGGCGGAGGTGGGCCATGCGAGCGGTGTGGAAAGGCACGATCGGATTCGGGACCTACGCCATTCCGGTGAAGGCGTACAGCGCGACCGAAGAGCACAACGTCCCCCTCCACCAGGTGCACGAGCCCGACGGCGGCCGGGTGCGGGTCAAGTGGGTCTGCGAGGTCGACGGCGCGGAGGTGCCCGCGCCCGAGATCGCCAAGGGATATCCCGTCCCCAACGGCGACGTCGTCCTGCTGACCGCCGGGGATTTCGCGTCGCTGCTCCCGCCGACCACCCAGTCGATGGACGTCGTCGGCTTCACCCCCGCCGAGCAGGTCGACCCGATGTACTTCGCGCGCAGCTACTACCTCGAGCCGGAGCCTGCCGGTACCAAGCCGTACGTGCTGTTGAGCGAGGCGCTGCAGCAGTCCGGGCGGATCGCGATCGTGAAGGTGACCTTGCGGCAACGCGAAACGCTGGGCGCCCTGCGCGTGCGGGACCAGGTGATCCTGCTCGAGACGATGCTGTGGCCCGACGAGATCCGGCGGCCCGACTTCCCGTTCCTGCACGAGGACGTCGACCTGCGGCGCGGTGAACTGCGGAACGCGGTTTCGCTGATCGAGGACCTCACCCGGGATTTCGACCCCGGCCGGTACACCGATCACTACCGCGAGGCGCTCGAAGCGCTCATCCAGGCCAAACTGGACGGCGATGACGTCCTTCGGCCGACCGCCGCCGAGCAGTCCGAAGGCGTGACGCGGTTGCTGGCGGCGTTGCAGCAGGGCCCGGTCGAGAAAGCCCAGGAAGCGGCGGACAAGGCGCGCGAGGCGCGGACGCGGGCGAAGCGGGCTTCGTCGTCGGCGTCGTCGGCCAAGACCAGTTGAGTAGATCTACTCAGGGGGAGTTGGGGGTCTTCACGCTGCCGTGACCCCAGGGGGACCGGGCATGGTTATGTCATCGCGCGGAGAGAGCGCGGGCAGCGAATCGCCTGGTACTGGGGGTCCGGCGATACCGAGTCCCGCGAAGCTCGCCAAGTGTGCTTACGGTCGGCTCGCGGGGAGGCGAGCCTTCCGTAGGGGCTCCGGTACCGGTCTGCGAGGGGCGATCGGTCCCGGAGCCCTCTTTTTTGCGCTAGAAAGGCGAGTGTGATGAATCCATGGGGCGATTGTCAGATCGACGAGTGTGCCGCTATCCGCTTCGGCGACTTCGATCGTTGCCTTGCTCATCTGGAACCAGGCGATCTGGATGCAGCTCTGGCTGGACTCAAGCCTGGCGACGACGTCGACCTGCGCGCGACCGTGCTGTCGAAGGAGCTGGTCGGTCGCTTGCTGCGTGCCGTGCGAAACACAGATGCACGACCGAGCTTCGGCCGTGCCGATTTCACTCTCGCTCGCTTCCCTGATAAGCGCACGGATTTCAATGATGCCGTCTTCGCTTCGGTCACCTTCAATGACGTGATCTTCAGTGATCACCTCAACTTCGAGGGAGTCGACTTCGGGCAGTTCTGCTCCTTCGTGGGAGCGCAATTCTCCGCGAACACGAGCTTTGTGCAGTCCCGGTTTGGCGAACTTCTCGTTCGTCATGCGAAGTTCGGACCGGTTCAATTTCGAGATGTGGTTTTCGAAGGCCCAGCTCTCTTCACTGAGGAAACAGAATTCGCCGGCCCGGCAAATTTCGCGGGGGCCACTTTCGCCGGGCCGGTCGAGTTTCAGCGGACAAGGTTCGCCAGTGGCGCCTGGTTCACCGAGGCAAGATTCCATACTGATCCGGGTTTCGACACCGTACGATTCGAGGGAGATTCCAGCTTTGCGGGGGCGGAGTTCGAGCGAACGGAACGAATCGGACCTCTGCTGGCTCGCGACCTGAGCTTCTCGCGCGCCGTTTTCCAGAAGCGGGTGATTGTCGAAGCGGTGGCTACCACGTTGAACTGTGCCGAGGCCACTTTCCGCGAAGGGAGCACCCTGGCGCTGCGCGGTGGCGAGATCGATCTCGAGCGGGCGGTGTTCGGCAAGCCTTCAACAGTCAGTGCCGCCGACCGGCCGTTCTTCGTGGATGAGCCGTCTGCGGCGATGCTCAAACCGAGTCTGTTGTCGATCCGCGGCGTGGATGTCGCGGATCTCGTGCTCACGGACATCGACCTCGCGGGCTGTCTTTTCGCCGGCGCGCACCATCTGGACAAGCTTCGTATCGAAGGCGACTGCGAGTCCGGCACCTTGAGACGGCGGCAGGCCCTCGCCGAGGAACGCGCCTGGCGTGCCGACAGAACCGCGCCCGTCGGCCCCCGCCGCATCGTCGATCTCTACCGCCAGCTCCGCAAGGCGCAGGAAGACAGCAAGAACGAACCCGGCGCCGCTGACTTCTACTACGGCGAGATGGAGATGCGCCGCCACAGCCCGGCCACCCCGTGGTCCGAGCGCGTCATCCTTCACCTCTACTGGCTCGTCTCCGGCTACGGCCTTCGCGCTCTACGAGCCCTGGCGACTCTCGCCGTCCTCATCGCTCTAGTCACCGTCGGGTTCTGGCTAGGCGGCTTCAAGACCACGCCAGCCTTCGGTGACACCTTGATCTACGTCGCCCAAAGCACCGTTTCGCTCGAAACGAAACTGGCGTCGCTGCCAAAGGACCTGACGCCGCTCGGAGAGGTCCTGCGGCTGGTCACACGCGTTCTCGGGCCGCTGCTGCTCGGCCTGACCCTGCTGGCCGTGCGCAACCGCGTCAAACGCTGACCTCGGACACCGACTACCCTGGAAAGCCGCCGGTCCGTACCGGCACGCCACAACGACCCAGCTGGAGCGTGCACACCCGTGTTCGACACCCTCTCCGATCGGCTCACGTCCGCCCTGCAGACGCTGTCTCGCAAGGGCAGGCTCTCCGACGCCGACATCGACGCCACCGCGCGAGAGATCCGTATCGCGCTGCTCGAGGCGGATGTCGCGCTGTCCGTGGTCAAGGACTTCATCGCCCGGATCAAGGAGCGCGCCAAGGGCGCCGAGGTGCACGGCGCGCTGAACCCGGCGCAGCAGGTCATCAAGATCGTCAACGAGGAACTCGTCACCATCCTGGGCGGCGAGACCAGGCGGCTCACGTTCGCGAAGAACCCGCCGACGGTCATCATGCTCGCGGGTCTGCAGGGTGCCGGTAAGACGACGCTCGCGGGCAAGCTCGCGATGTGGCTGAAGAAGCAGGGCCACGCGCCGATGCTGGTCGCGTGTGACCTTCAGCGCCCCAACGCGGTCACGCAGCTGCAGGTCGTCGGTGAGCGGGCCGGGGTCGCGGTCTTCGCGCCCGAGCCGGGCAACGGCGTCGGCGACCCGGTCGACGTCGCCCGCCGCGCCATCGACGAGGCCAAACGCGCGCAGCACGACATCGTCCTGGTCGACACCGCCGGCCGTCTCGGCGTCGACGAAGAGCTGATGAAGCAGGCCGCGGACATCCGCGACGCCGTTTCGCCCGACGAGACGCTGTTCGTCGTCGACGCGATGATCGGTCAGGACGCGGTCACCACGGCCGAGGCGTTCCGCGACGGTGTCGGCTTCACCGGTGTCGTGCTCACCAAGCTCGACGGTGACGCCCGCGGTGGTGCCGCGCTGTCGGTCCGCCAGGTCACCGGCCAGCCGATCCTGTTCGCCTCCAACGGTGAGAAGCTCGAGGACTTCGACCTCTTCCACCCGGACCGGATGGCCAGCCGCATCCTCGGCATGGGCGACGTGCTCAGCCTCATCGAGCAGGCCGAAGAGCATTTCGACCAGGAGAAGGCCGAGCAGACCGCGGCCAAGCTCGGCAGCGGCCAGCTCACCCTCGAAGACTTCCTCGAGCAGATGCTCGCGGTCCGCAAGATGGGCCCGATCGGCAACCTGCTCGGCATGCTGCCCGGCGCCGGGCAGATGAAGGACCAGCTCGCGCAGGTCGACGACAAACAGCTCGACAAGCTGCAGGCGATCATCCGCGGGATGACCCCCGCCGAGCGGGCCGATCCGAAGATCATCAACGCCTCGCGCCGCGTCCGGATCTCCAAGGGCTCCGGCGTCGCCGTCCGCGACGTCAACGACCTGGTCAACCGGTTCTTCGAAGCGCGCAAGATGATGGCGCAGATGGCGGGCCGGTTCGGCTTCGGCGGCGGAGGCGGCGGCAGCAAGAACCGCAAGGGCAAGAAGGGGAAGAAGGGCAAGGGGCGCGGCCCGACGCAGCCCAAGGTCCGCGGTGGGTTCCCCGGCGGCATGCCGATGCTGCCTCCGGGCGGAATGCCCGGCGCCGGCGGCGGGATGCCCGACCTCTCCCAGCTCGGTGGCATGAACGACGTACCCGGGTTCGACCCGAAGAAGTTCAAGCTGCCGAAGGACAAATAGCCCGTGGAGGCGCTGCACCTGGCCGGCGTCGTCCTGCCGGACGGCGAGCACCGCGAGCTGTGGGTCACCGGCGGCCGGATCACCACCGAACCGGTTGCCGGAGCGGAAACCGTTGTCCGGGAAGGCTTTCTGGTTCCCGGTCTGGTCGACGCGCACTGTCACCCCGGGATCGGGGTCGGCGGCGCGACCACCCTGGAAGAGGCCGCCGAACAGGCGATCACCGATCGCGACGCCGGGACGCTGCTGATCCGCGACTGCGGCCTGCCGATCGACGTCCGGCCGTTGCAGGAGCGGGCCGACCTGCCGCGGATCATCCGCGCCGGACGGCATCTCGCCCTGCGCAAGCGCTACATCCCCGGCCTCGGCATCGAACTCGAAGACCCTTCCGAGCTGCCGAAGGCGGTCGCCGAGCAAGCGCGTGACGGCGACGGCTGGGTCAAACTCGTCGGCGACTGGATCGACCGCGGAGCCGGCGATCTCGCGCCGCTCTGGCCCGACGACGTCCTCGCCGAGGCCATCGCCGCCGCGCACGCCGAGGGCGCCAAGGTGACGGCGCACGTGTTCGGCCAGGCCGCGTTGCCCGGCCTGATCGACGCGGGGATCGACTGCCTCGAACACGGCACCGAACTCTCGGCGGACCAGCTTGGCGTCCTCGCCGAACGCGGGATCGCGCTCGTGCCGACCCTGATCAACATCGAGAACTTCCCGGGTATCGCGGACAAGGCGGGCAAATACCCGGTGTACGCCGACCACATGCGGGCGCTGCACGCCGGCGTGGGGGAGATGGTCTCGACGGCGATCGAGGCGGGCGTCGCGGTGTACGCGGGAAGCGACGCGGGCGGCATGGTCGAGCACGGCAGGCTCGTCGACGAGATCGAGGCCTTGCACAAGGCGGGCATGTCCGCGGAGCAGGCGCTGGCTTCGGCTTCGTGGGCGGCCCGCGAATGGCTCGGCGTGCCGGGAATCGTCGACGGCGCTTCGGCCGATCTGCTCGTCTACCCGTCCGATCCGCGTGAGGATCTCACGGTGCTGCGGCATCCGAGCCATATCGTCCTGCGTGGCAAGATCTACGCCTGACCCGACTCCACCGGTGACCGGAGCGGCACTTAGCGTGGAGGCGTGGTGGACGACGGGCAGGCTCGCGAGCGTTTGGTGCTCGGAGCGCACTGGGGCTTCGTAGCGTTCTTCGCGGGCATCGCCGGATACCACCTCGTCACGCTCGTCATGAGCTTCGTGATGTCAGGCCGTTTCGGCGGCTACGACCCGCTCGAACTCCGTGACGTCGGCCCGCTGCTGATCCTCGCGTTCCTGCCCACCCTCGTGCTCGGCCTCGGCCCCGCGGTCGGCTCACGTGTTTGGGGGCAAGGGCTCCGCACGGACTTCGGGCTCAAGCCCACCTGGCGCGACGTCCGGATCGGGCTCGCCTGCGGGGCGGCCGCGCTCGCGGCCGGCTACCTCCTCAACCTGCTCCTGCTCGCCGTCTACGGGACCGACAGCGACGACAGGACCTTCTCCGACGTCTCGCCCGGCCCGATCACCGAGTTGTCGGGCACCACCGGCGGCGACACGATCTGGCTGGTGCTGGCCGCGGTCATCGTCGTCTTCGCAGCTCCGGTCACCGAAGAACTGCTCTTCCGCGGCACGCTGTGGAACGCCATGGGCTTCCACCGTCTGCCCTCGTGGGTGATCCTGCTGGTCACCGCGCTGGTGTTCGCCCAGTTGCACGGCGAGGCAGCGCGCACGATCGCGTTGTTCGGCCAGGGCATCGCCATCGGCCTCGCCCGTTATCTCTCCGGCCGGGTCAGCGCGTCCGTCATCGCGCACGCGGCCAACAACCTCCCACCGGCTGTATTGCTCTTCGCGGCGAGGTGATCGCCGGTCAAGGCGGTTAGAGTCTTTGAGTAACCGAACGATCACCGGAGGATCGGCGTGACCGTATCTCAGCCCAGGGAGCCGATCCCCGAGGCAGCGCCGCCGGATGACCTACCTGCCGGAGGTGAGGTGGCCGCGCCCGACACGCCACCGCCGCATCGCTGGGGATTCGGGGCCTTCCTTTTGGTGGAAGCCGTCCTGCTGGCGTCGGCGGCGTTCATCAGCGTCCTGCTCGGCGACGTCCAGCCCGGTCAGCCCCTGCCGATGCGCATGGTGCTGCTGGGCACCATGGTGCCGACGATGATCGCCGCCGGGGTCGCGCTGCTGATCACCCGCCTGCGTGGCAACGGTCCGTTCACCGACCTGCGGATCGGCTGGAGCTGGGCCGACGTCAAGGTCGGCCTCAAACTCGGCGTGCTGGGGCTCGGGTTCACCTCGCTCGCCGCCTACATCTGGACACAGGCCGTCGGCAACGAGAACGCGACCTCGGCGATCAGCGCGCTCGTGGAGGACCGGCGGATGTCGGTCTCGGCGGCCGTCGTCATGTTCATCTACCTGTGGCTGGTCGGGCCGATCTGCGAGGAGATCATCTACCGCGGTCTCCTGTGGGGCGCGGTGGAACGGCTCACCTGGCGCACCGAACGCTGGGGGAGGATCGCGGCGTTCCTGGTCTCCACGGCCGTTTTCGCGGCGAGCCACCTCGAACCGCTGCGCACCACGTTGCTGCTGGTGATCGCGATCCCGATCGGGCTGGCCAGGGTGTTCACCGGGCGGCTGCTCGGCAGCGTGGTCGCCCATCAGGTGAACAACTTCCTCCCGGCCGTCACCATCCTGCTCGCCTCGCTCGGGATAGCCGCGTTCTGACGCCCGGCCGGCGTCTGGCAGAATGTACGCTTGCCTGCTTTGGCCGGACCCTCTCACCGCGCCCGAGCTCACCCTTCGGGTGTGCGCAGCCGTGTCCCCACTCGGCTGGCGTGCGCCTTCCACATGCATCAGAGAGAACTGAGGAGTACCCACACCCGTGGCCGTCAAGATCAAGCTGCAGCGTCTCGGCAAGATCCGTGCGCCGTACTACCGCATCATCGTCGCCGACGCGCGCACCCGCCGTGATGGCAAGGCCATCGAGACGATCGGCAAGTACCACCCCAAGGAAGAGCCGAGCTTCATCGAGGTCGACACCGAGCGGGCCCAGCACTGGCTGTCCGTCGGTGCCCAGCCGACCGAGCCGGTCCAGCGCATCCTCGAGATCACCGGTGACTGGCAGAAGTTCAAGGGCCTGCCGGGCGCCGAGGGCACCCTGAAGGTCGCCGAGCCGAAGCCGTCGAAGCAGGACCTGTTCAACGCCGCGCTCGCCGCCGCCGGCGACTCGGCCTCCGCCGAGGCCACCACGCCGAAGAAGAAGTCCGCTCCGAAGAAGGCCGAAGCCGACAAGGCCGAGGCCGCCGAGGGTGACAAGGCCGAGGCGTGAGCTTCCTCGCTGATTCCCTCGAGCACCTGGTGCGCGGGATCGTCGACAACCCGGACGAGGTCCGGGTCGAGCTGCTGACCACGCGTCGTGGCCGCACGCTCGAGGTGCACGTGCACCCCGACGATCTCGGCAAGGTGATCGGCCGGGGCGGTCGTACCGCGACCGCCCTGCGCACCGTCATGGGCGGCATCGGTGGCCGCGGCGTCCGGGTGGACGTCGTCGACACCGATCGCTGACCAAGGACACAACGGGATGGACGTCGTAGTAGGCCGGATCGCCAAGGCGCACGGAATCCGCGGGGAACTCGCGGTGGACGTGCGCACGGACTCGCCGGAACAGCGGTTCGCGGTCGGTTCGGCCGTCACGACGAAGCTGCGTGACGGCAGCAGCAGAAACCTCACCATCGCAGCCGCCCGCGAACACAGCGGGCGGCTGCTGGTGCGTTTCGAAGAGGTGCTGACCAGGGACGTCGCGGAGACCCTCCGCGGCGCGCTGCTGATCGCCGACACCTCGACGCTGCCGCCGACCGAAGACCCCGACGAGTTCTACGACCATGAACTCGAAGGCCTGCGGGCCGAACTCACCGACGGCACGGTCGTCGGCAAGGTGCTCGAAATCGTGCACTCGCCCGCCGGTGAGCTGCTGTCGATCGAGCACGACGGACGCGAGGTGCTGGTGCCGTTCGTGAAGGCGATCGTCCCGGCGGTCGACGTCCCGGGCGGCCGTGTGGTCATCGACCCGCCGGAAGGCCTGCTGGACGCCTGATGCGCCTCGACGTAGTCACGATCTTCCCCGAATACCTCGATCCGCTCCGCGCCGCGCTGCTCGGGCGCGCGATCGACCGCGGCCTCATCGAGGTCGGCGTGCACGACCTGCGGGACTGGACGCACGACGTCCACCGCGCCGTCGACGACGCGCCGTACGGCGGCGGGCCCGGCATGGTGATGAAACCGCAGATCTGGGGCCCCGCCCTGGACGACGTCTGCGGCGAGAACACCCGCCTCGTGGTCCCGACCCCCGCCGGGCGGCCGTTCACCCAGGCCATGGCCCACCAGTACGCCGCCGAGGAGCACCTCGTGTTCGCGTGCGGCCGCTACGAGGGCATCGACCAGCGGGTGATCGACGACGCCGCGAAGCGGATGCCCGTCGACGAGGTCTCCATCGGCGACTACGTGCTGGTCGGCGGCGAGGCCGCGGTACTGGTGATGGTCGAGGCCGTCGTCCGGCTGCTGCCCGGAGTCCTCGGCAACGCCCGCTCCGCCGAAGAGGACTCGTTCTCCGACGGGCTACTCGAAGGCCCCAGCTACACCCGGCCGGAGGTCTGGCGGGACCTGGCCGTACCGGACGTCCTGCGCTCGGGAAACCACGCGCTGATCGACCGCTGGCGCCGCGACCAGGCGCTGGAACGCACCGTGCGGCGCAGGCCCGAACTGATCGGGCGACTGCCGGACGGTAGTCTCGACAAGCACGATCTCGCCGTCCTCGAGCGGTTGCACGAGGACACCGGCCAGGCCGGGTCGAACGCCTGAGACCTGGTCTGCAATACTTGACAGGTTGGCGTGAGTGGACGCGCGGCTTCGCAGCCGGCGCCGTACACCGGAACGCCATCAGCCCCCGGGTAGGTCGCAGTGCCCGACACTGCGCGCCCAAGCTGCACGTAAGCCATACGAAGACGAGGACGGACCACCGATGAACACCCTGGACGCGCTGGACGCGCAGTCACTGCGTTCCGACATCCCGGACTTCCGACCGGGCGACACGCTCAAGGTTCACGTCCGCGTCATCGAGGGCAACCGCGAGCGTAACCAGATCTTCCAGGGCGTCGTGCTGCGTCGCCAGGGCGGCGGCATCCGCGAGACCTTCACGGTCCGCAAGGTGTCGTTCGGCATCGGCGTGGAGCGCACCTTCCCGGTGCACTCGCCGAACATCGCCGAGGTCGAGGTCTTCAAGCGCGGCGACGTCCGCCGGGCGAAGCTCTACTACCTCCGCGAGCTGCGCGGCAAGGCCGCCAAGATCAAGGAACGCCGCGAAAACCGCGAGACGACCTCCGCCAAGTAGGTAGCCGCACGGTTACAGGTAACCTGGCGTCGTGGTCGAACCCGTGTCCCAGAACACCTCCGAAGACGAGCCCGATCGCCCCGACGAGGAGCGCCCTACCAGGGCCTCCCGACGGGGCCGATCCGGATCCAAGAAATTCGGCAAGGTCAACAAGAAGCGGTCGTTCTGGAAGGAACTGCCGATCCTGATCGTCGTGGCACTCGTGCTGACGATCTTGATCCAGCAGTTCCTCGCCAAGGTCTACATGATCCCTTCGGGGTCGATGGAGACCACGTTGCACGGCTGCGCGGGATGCACGGGCGACCGGATCCTGGTCGACCGGATCACGTACGACTTCACCGATCCCGGCCCGGGCGACGTGGTGGTCTTCAAGGGACCGCCCGCGTGGGTCGGCGAGATCGACACGCCGGAGTCCAGCAACATCTTCGTCACCGGATTCCGCACGCTGGGTTCCCTGATCGGGTTCGCGCCGCCGGACGAGCGTGACTTCGTCAAGCGGATCATCGCGACCGCCGGGCAGACGGTGCAGTGCTGCGACCCGCAGAACCGGGTGATCGTGGACGGCAAGGCGCTCGACGAGCCGTACATCCACTGGGAACCGGGTTCCAACGTGGACGAGAGCGGCAAGCCCGTCCAGGACACGTTCGCTCCGGTCAAGGTGCCTGCCGGCTATGTCTGGGTGATGGGCGACAACCGCAACAACTCGAGCGACTCACGGCGCCAGGGCGGCGGCGGGGTCAACGGCGCGATCCCGGTCGAGAACATCATCGGGAAGGCGCGGATCATCGTGCTCCCGCCCGGCCGCTGGGGTGGCGTTTCGGACCACAACCCGCAGGCGAACGCCCAGCCGCTGGCGCTCAGCGCGCCCGCCTGGCAGCAGGGGCTTCCCCTCGGCGTCGGTATCGCCTCGGCGTGGCCCGTGCTCTTCCTCGGCAGGCGGATGACGGCCGGAGTGCGCAAGGCGGTCGACCGGAGGCGGTAAGGCCTTGAGATTTCCTGTACCGCTCACACCGGCCGAGCCGCTTCGGCCGCCGCGGGCAGTGGTGCGTGGTGACCTCTTCTGGGGGTTGCAGGGTGCGCTGGACCGGCGGGGCCTCGGGCCCGTCGCCGGAGTCGACGAGGCAGGGCGCGGTGCTTGCGCCGGCCCGCTCGTCGTGGCCGCCTGTGTCCTGCGTCCGGGTGACGCCGCCCGCCTGCCCGAGCTCACCGATTCGAAGGTGCTCACGGCCAAGGCCCGCGACCGGGTGTACGACCGGGTCGTCCAGCGTGCCGTCGACTACTCGGTCATCGTCATCCCGGCGGCCGAGATCGACCTGTTCGGCATCCACGTCATGAACCTCGAAGGCATGCGGCGCGCCGTCTCGGCGCTGCGGAACACGCCCGGCTACGTCCTGACCGACGGATTCCGCGTGTCCGGGCTGCCCGCCCCGAGCGTCCCGGTCCTCAAAGGGGACAAGGCGGTCGCGTGCGTGGCGGCGGCGTCCGTGCTGGCCAAGGTCACCAGGGACCGGATCATGGGCGACCTGCACGACGCCCACCCGCATTACGGTTTCGACGTGCACAAGGGCTACAGCACCACCGACCACAGCGCGGCACTCGACACTCACGGTCCGAGCCCGGTCCATCGCTGGTCGTACACGAACGTGGCCACCGCGGCCGCCGCACATCGCGTGCCACCACCTCATCCGGTGGTGCTGACCGTCGCGGCACTGGAAAACCCGAGCGTGCCGATACGTGCCCTCGGCCCGTACGTGGGTAACAATGAACGCTCCGCCGCTGGAACAGCAGCAAAATCGCGAGGAGGGGCGCGGATTTCATGAGCGCAGAGGATCTCGAGAAGTACGAGACCGAGATGGAGCTCTCGCTTTACCGCGAGTATCGCGACATAGTCGGCCAGTTCTCGTACGTGGTGGAGACCGAGCGGCGGTTCTATCTGGCCAACGCCGTCGACGTGCAGGTGCGCGACGGCGGCGGTGAGGTGTACTTCGAGGTCCGCATGTCCGACGCGTGGGTCTGGGACATGTACCGGCCGGCGCGGTTCGTCAAGCACGTCCGGGTCATCACGTTCAAGGACGTCAACGTCGAAGAACTCGACAAACCGGATCTGCGGCTGCCGGAGGACGGGCCGTTCTCCGGCTGATCTCCGGAACGTCCGTGAAGGCCCCCTTCATCGCTTGAAGGGGGCCTTCGTATCTCCAGGACGCCGTATAGCACAGCCCACCGACGATTCCGCCCGGCGACCTCCCGTGACGGCCGAACCATCCACAACACCCCGGTTGTCCACAGGCGGCGAAATCAGACCTGTCCGCCGCCCCCTCACCCCGGCAGCATTGATCGCACACGCACCGTGACGATCGCTGAGGGGGATCGAGATGACGAGCACGGCCGAACAGCCGTCCACCGGGGCAGCACATATCGAACTGGGCCGATGGGGCGAGGACCTCGCGGTCCGGCATCTGGAAAAGACGGGTTACGTCGTCCTGTGCCGCAATTGGCGTTGCCGTGACGGCGAACTGGATCTCATAGCGACCGATACCAAACGTCTCGTCTTCTGCGAGGTGAAGACGAGGTCCGGGGTGGGGTTCGGCACGCCAGCCGAGGCGGTGACCCCGGACAAGGCGGATCGCATCCGTCGTCTGGCGTACCAGTGGCAGCGTCAGTTCATGCTCCGCTGGTGCCCTGTCCGCTACGACATCATCGCGATCGTCGCCCGGCCCGACGCCAAGCCCAAGGTGCGGCATATCAAGGCGGCGTTCTGAATGGCGCTCGCGAGGGCCTGGTCCGTCGCGTTGCTCGGTGTCGAAGGCCGGATGATCGAGATCGAGGCCGACATCGGCGGCGGCTCGCCGAAGGTGACGATGGTCGGGCTGCCCGACACCGGGCTGAGGGAGGCCAAGGACAGGGTCCGCTCCGCCGTCCGCAATTCGGGGCGGACCTGGCCGGACGAGCGGGTGATCCTCGGTCTCTCGCCGGCGAATCTGCCGAAGGTGGGGTCCGGCTACGACCTGGGGATCGCGGCGGCGATCATGGCCGCGACCGGGTCGGTTCCCGCCACGAAGCTGCTGAACACCGTGCTGCTCGGCGAACTCGCCCTGGACGGCCGGGTGCGAGCGGTCCGTGGGGTCCTGCCTGGACTGCTGGCGGCGCGCAACGCGGGGTACCGGAGGGCCGTCGTTCCCGCCGAGTCGCTGTTCGAAGCCGCTCTCGTGGACGGCTTGGAGGTCGGCGGGGTAGCGCGACTGACCGAATTCGTGGACTGGCTCAAAGGCGAAGGGGAACTCGCCCGCCCCGAGCCGTCCGTCGTCCAGGAGCCGGCGCGGGTCCCCGACCTCGCCGACGTCGTGGGTCAGCCGGAAGCGCGGTGGGCACTGGAGGTGGCCGCGGCGGGCGGGCATCACCTGCTCATGACCGGACCGCCAGGGGTGGGCAAGACGATGCTCGCCAAACGCCTTCCCGGCCTCCTTCCGCGACTGACCACCGAAGAGTCGTTGCAGGTGACAGCCGTTCATTCGATCGACGGTTCCCTGTCGCGGTCCGCGCCGCTCGTCACCGTGCCGCCGTTCGTCGCGCCGCATCATTCGATCAGCGTGCCCGCTCTGATCGGTGGTGGAAGCGGCCTCGCCGTGCCCGGCGCGATCAGCCGGGCGCACCGGGGAATCCTGTTCCTCGACGAGGTGTGCGAATTCGGCCCGGAGCGGCTGGAGTCGTTGCGCACGGTGCTGGAAGAGGGTGAAGTGAGGATCGCGAGGGTCAAGGGTGCCGTGCGGTACCCGGCACGGTTCCAACTGGTGCTGGCGACCAATCCCTGCCCTTGCGCTCCGGCGAAGGACGCCGACTGCACGTGCTCCGCGACCGTGCGGCGGCGCTACTTGAGCCGGCTCTCCGGGCCACTGCTCGATCGGGTGGATTTGCGGGTTCGGCTACGCCCGCTTTCCGCGCTCAGCGCGCACCTGAGCGAGCCGCCCGAAGCGTCGGCGGCCGTCCGGGAGCGAGTGCTGGAGGCGCGCGAACGAGCCGGAAAGCGCTGGGCGGAGCAGGGCTGGCTCACGAACGCGGAGGTGCCGGGCCCGGCGCTGCGCCGCGAGTTCGCGCTGCCGCCGCAGGTCACGGCGTTGCTGGACCGGGCGTTGGAACGGGGCGCGATCACCGCGCGCGGCGCCGATCGCTGCCTTCGCATCGCTTGGACGCTCGCCGATCTGAAGGGCGCCGACAAACCGGAGGCCGACGAGGTCGCGGCCGCCCTGAACTTCCGAGAGAGGTCATCCGGATGAGTGAATTCGACGCCGAGCGCATCGCCCGGTCGTATCTTCTGCGCGTGGCCGAGCCGCCGGCGCCCGCTTTGGCCGATTTCATCGGTGAGCTCGGCCCCGTCGCCGCCGCGGAACGGGTGCGGAGCGCCGAGTGCCCGCCGAAGGTGCGCGACGAGACCGCCGCGCGGCGAGCACACGACTACGCCGAGCGGGATCTGGAGCGAGCCGAGGCGGGCGAGGCCCGTCTCGTCATCCCGGAAGACGACGAATGGCCTGCCTGGCCGTTGCTTTCGCTGGCCGTGGCCCAGCGCAGGGGCGTTTCCGGCGTGGCACCCCCGCCGGCGCTGTGGGTACGCGGCCCCGCGAGACTCGACGAGGCCGTGGACCAGGCGATCGCGATCGTCGGTGCCCGCGCGGCGACCGGGTACGGCGAGCACAACGCGGCCGAGGTGGGCTACCACCTCGCGAGCCGCGGGATCCCGGTGTTCTCGGGGGCGGCGTACGGCATCGACGGCGCGGCGCACCGGGGCGCGTTGAGCGCGGACGGTACGACGGTCGCCTTGCTCGGCTGCGGTGTCGACGTCGGCTATCCGGCCCAGCACGCGACCTTGTTGCGTTCCATCGGGAAGACCGGGGCGGTGGTCAGCGAGTACCCGCCGGGCACCACACCCGCGAGGCATCGCTTCCTCGTCCGGAACAGGCTCATCGCGGCGCTCACGGAAGGGACCGTCGTGGTCGAGGCGGGCAGGCGCAGCGGCGCGCGGAACACCGCGGGGACGGCGGGAGCGCTCGGCAAGGTCGTGATGGCCATGCCGGGACCGGTGTCTTCGGCGATGTCCGCCGGCTGTCACGCGCTGATCCGCGAAGGCGAGGCCACGCTGGTGACCTCGGTCGACGAGATCCTCGAAACGGCGGGACGGTTCGGGGTGGCGGGAGCGGATCCGCCGAAACCGGGCCGTCGCACCGATCGGCTCGGTCCGGAGGCTCTGCGAGTGCACGACGCGCTGTCCGATCGGTCGGCGAGGCAGGTGGAACGGATCGCCGCCGAGTCCGGCGTCCCGGTCGACCGTGTCCGTTCGCTGCTTCCGGCGCTCGAACTCGACGGCTTCGCGGAAAGGGGTGACACAGGGTGGCGAAGACGGGCAGCCAAGACCTGACTGGCCTACCCCTGAGACGCCATCCCGGCACGATCCGACCACGGACACCGCAACAGGGTGCGGCGATACTTGACCATCCGCCGTACATCGCGCAGCGTGATCGGCATGCCGTCGACCGAAGGTGCCCACGGCACGGGGAAACGCGCCCGCAGACCCGATCTGCGCGCCGCCCGTGCCGCGCTGCCGGAGCCTGTCCGGAAGCTGATCGACGACTACGAGCGGCACCTTTCCCTCGAACGGGGGCTGTCCGCGCATACGGTGCGTGCCTACCTCGGCGACGTGGTGTCGCTGATGGGTTTCGTGGACGGGAGCGGCGGCCGGTTCTCCGACCTCGACATCGGGACGCTGCGCGGCTGGCTCGCCCGGCAACGCGAGGAGGGGGCCAGCCGGACGACGCTGGCGAGGCGGGCCGCGGCGGCTCGCACCTTCACCGCGTGGGCCCACCGAGGCGGCGCGCTCGCGTCGGACCCGGGTGGGCGGCTGGTGGCGCCGCGCGCGCATCGCAAGCTTCCCGGGGTCCTCCGTGCGGAGCAGGCCAGCGACGTCATGCGCTTCTCAGCCGCCGGTGCCGAACAGCGCGACCCGGTGGCTTTGAGGGACAGTGCCATCGTGGAACTGCTCTACGCGACCGGTGTGCGGGTCTCGGAACTGTGCGGGCTCGACGTGGGCGACGTCGATTTCTCCCGCCGGGTCGTGCTCGTGCTGGGCAAAGGCGGCAAGGAACGGGTCGTGCCGTTCGGCGTCCCAGCCGAGGCGGCCTTGCGGGCGTGGCTGGACGAGGGCAGGGGAAAGCTCGCCGTCGAAACGAAGGGACCCGCGGAAGCGGCGCTCTTCTTGGGGGCGCGGGGAGGCAGGCTCGATCCGCGGGCGGCCCGCCGGGTCGTCCACGAAGCCGTCGGTTCGGTGCCGGGCGCGAACGACATGGGGCCGCACGGCCTGAGGCATTCCGCGGCCACCCATCTGCTCGAAGGCGGCGCTGATCTTCGAAGCGTTCAGGAACTGCTTGGTCACGCTACGCTGGCCACAACGCAGCTCTACACTCATGTGACCGTCGATCGGCTGAAGGCGATCCACGACCGCGCGCACCCCCGGGCCCGATGATGCCGGGGAGAACTCGGCAGGAGACCCGGCGGCCCGAACCGGCGGCGCACGCGCATCCGCACGAGCACGGAGAACACGCTGAGTCGCATGCTGAGAACGGCGGCCCGATGACCGCCGACCCACATGTCACCGAAGCCGCCGGGAAACACCGCCCCGGCGGGGACGGTCCTGCCGTCGCGCCCGAAGCGCGGACCGGCTACGAAGTGGACGCCGGGATCCAGGCGCTGTGGCGTGAGTTCACCGAGTCGCCGGACCAGATCGTGCGCGACCGGCTCGTGCTGCACTACGCCCCGCTCGTCAAGTACGTCGCCGGCAGGGTCGGCACCGGGCTGCCGACCCACGTCGACGTCGGCGACCTGATCCAGTCCGGGATCTTCGGCCTGGTCGACGCGATCGAGAAGTTCGAACCCGCCAGGGGCCTGCGCTTCGAGACCTACGCCATGCAGCGCATCCGGGGCGCGATCCTCGACGACCTCCGCTCCCAGGACTGGGTGCCCAGAGCGGTACGCAGCAAGGCCCGCGAAGCCGAACGCGCCCTGGAACGCCTCGGCGCCCGGCTGAACCGCACCCCGACCGACGCCGAGCTCGCGGCCGAGCTCGAAATCAGCGTCGACGACCTCCGCGAGTTCTACGGCCAGATGCAGCTGACCAGCGTCATCGCACTGGAAGACCTGGTCGCCGCGGGCAAGGACAGCGGCTCGCTGGTCGACACCCTGCCCGACGACGGCGCCGTCGACCCGGTGGCTGTCCTGGTCGACCAGGACAACCGCCGTCAGCTCGCGCAGGCGATCGCCCAGCTCACCGAACGCGACCGGATCGTGGTCGGTCTCTACTACTTCGAGAGCCTGACGCTCGCCGAGATCGGCAAGGTCCTCGGCGTCACCGAGTCGCGGGTCAGCCAGCTGCACACCCGCGCCGTCATGCGGTTGCGGGCCAAACTGGTCGAGCAGGCCTAGCGCCGCCGGTGACAGCGGGACGACACGTTTGTCCAGCCGGATCACCTGGTGCGGAACCCGGTCCCGGCGTGTTCGCTCCCCAATCACGCGTGTTCCGTCTCTGATCACGCGTGTTCCGCGCCTGAACACTCGAATCGCGCCATCCGCCAAGGAAGGGCACGGGCCACAGGCGCCGAAGACGAGACAAGGGCGACGAGGACTCCGCGACCCGCCCTGGCGACCTCGCGGGCAACGCCTGGCGCGACACCACAAGACCCAGCCTGCCGTGGAGACCTCATCGGGCCACGGGCGCGGCCTTTCCCCGCAACGATCACTCAGTCTCCTTCCCAGGGTTTGAGGCGGATCTCGGACGGCTCACCGATCACCGTGAGCGGATCGACGTACTCCTCGCCCCGCCGCACGCCGAAATGCAGGCACGCCGGCTCCGGGCAGCCAGGGTGGCCCGCCGCGAGCGTTCCGAGCACCTGGCCGCGGTAGACCTGATCACCCGCGGTGACCGTCGCGGCGAGCGGTTGGTAGGTGGTGCGCAACCCGCCGTCGTGATCGATCGACACCACTCCGCGGCCCGCCACCTGCCCGGCGAACATCACCACTCCCTCGGCGGCCGCGAGCACGTTCGCGCCCGGTGGCGCGGCGAGGTCGACGCCCCGATGGCCGGGGCCGTACGGCGTCGAGGGCGGCTCGAAGTACCTGGTGACGCTCGGTGCCGGCGAGAGCGGCCAGGAGAGGCGTCCCTGTGGTGAGGGCGCCCCTCTCGCCGTCCCGGGCATCGCCGCGGACGTGAGGATCGCGAGCACGGTCGCGAAGATCGCGAGGCGGGGAAGGCGCCTGGCGTGCCCTGGGCGGCGGTGCCTGCCGCCGGTGCGGTCGAGTGCGAAGGAATGCCTGGTGACAGGGCGGGAAGAGGTCGTCGAGGTCATGTGTTCCAGGTTGGGGGTACGGCGTGGCGTGCGGGGCGCGCCGGTGGAATCTGTGGATAACCGAGGCGGTTGTGGACAACCCCTCTCATCCGGGGCTGCCGGTGCGGTACCCGGTGGCGACAGGGAGTAGACTCTTTTGCGCGGTCCGCGGCAGCGGACTGACTTCGCGTGCACGTGCGCGCTCCCGATGGCCGATCTCCTCACGGAGGGTCAGGACAGCCGGGGGCACACGGCCCGGCGGTCCCTGGGGTACTTCGCTCCCGGGTCCGGGCCCGAGCATCGGCACCAGGGCTCTCGGCCACCCGGCCGAGAGCGACGAACCGAGCAAGCGCGTCCCGGCGGAGCCGGGCGCGCACGACACAGAAGAGGTTGATTCCGGCAATGGCCGTCGTCACCATGAAGCAGCTGCTCGACAGCGGCGTGCACTTCGGGCACCAGACCCGTCGGTGGAACCCGAAGATGAAGCGCTACATCTTCACCGAGCGCAACGGCATCTACATCATCGACCTGCAGCAGACGCTGACCTACATCGACCGTGCGTACGAGTTCATCAAGGAAACCGTCGCGCACGGCGGCACCATCATGTTCGTCGGCACGAAGAAGCAGGCTCAGGAAGCGATCGCCGCCGAGGCTTCGCGTGTGGGCATGCCCTACGTGAACCAGCGCTGGCTCGGTGGCATGCTGACCAACTTCCAGACGGTGCACAAGCGTCTTCTCCGCCTGAAGGAGCTCGAGTCGCAGGAGCAGACCGGTGGTTTCGCCGGCCTGACCAAGCGCGAAATCCTCACGCTCACCCGTGAGAAGGACAAGCTCGAGAAGACCCTCGGCGGTATCCGCGACATGGCCAAGGTGCCGAGCATCGTGTGGATCGTCGACACGAAGAAGGAGCACATCGCCGTCGGCGAGGCTCGCAAGCTGAACATCCCGGTCGTCGCGATCCTGGACACCAACTGCGACCCGGACGAGGTCGACTACCCGATCCCGGGTAACGACGACGCCATCCGTTCGGCCGCGCTGCTGACCAAGGTCGTTGCCGAGGCCGCCGCCGCCGGTCTGATGGCCCGCTCCAGCCGCAACGGTTCCTCCGCCGACGCCAAGCCCGAGGCCGGCGTCGCCACGGACGAGCCGCTGGCCGAGTGGGAGAAGGAGCTGCTCGCCGGCTCCGAGACCGCCGCCGCGGACGCCAAGGAAGCCGCCGCCGCGACCGAGGCCCCCGCCGAGGCTCCGGCCGAGCAGGCCACCGCCTCCTCCTGATCCACCCCGCTCGTGGGGCCGCCTCCGGGCGGCCCCACGGGTGACTTCCCCAAAAGACTTTCTCGTACCTGAAATAGGACGGACACACCCACGATGGCGAACTACACCGCCGCAGACGTGAAGCGTCTCCGGGAGCTGACCGGCTCCGGAATGATGAACTGCAAGAAGGCGCTGGAGGAGAACGACGGCGACTTCGACAAGGCCGTCGAGTTCCTGCGCATCAAGGGCGCCAAGGACGTCGGCAAGCGCGCCGAGCGCGCCACCGCCGAGGGCCTCGTCGCCGGTGACGGCGGCGTGCTGATCGAGCTCGACTCCGAGACCGACTTCGTCGCGAAGAACGAGGACTTCCAGGCGCTCGCCGCGAAGATCGTCGAGGTCGCGAAGGCCGAGAAGACCAGCGACGTCGAGAAGCTGAAGGCCGCCTCGCTCGACGGCAAGACCGTCGACGAGCAGGTCCAGGAGCTCGCCGCCCGCATCGGTGAGAAGCTCGAGCTGCGCCGTGTCGCCGCTTACGAGGGCACCACCACCACGTACCTGCACCGTCGCGGTGCGGACCTCCCGCCCGCCGTCGGCGTGCTCATCGAGTACACCGGTGAGGGCGAGGCCGCCGCGGAGGCCGCTCGTGGCGCCGCCATGCAGGTCGCCGCGCTCAAGGCCAAGTACCTCACCCGCGAAGAGGTCCCGGCCGAGATCGTCGAGAACGAGCGTCGTGTCGCCGAGGCCACCGCCCGCGAAGAGGGCAAGCCGGAGCAGGCCATGCCCAAGATCATCGAGGGCAAGGTCAACGCGTACTACAAGGACAACGTCCTGCTCGAGCAGCCGTCGGTCAAGGACAACAAGAAGACCGTCAAGGCCCTGCTCGACGAGGCCGGCGTGTCCGTGAGCCGGTTCGCCCGGTTCGAGGTCGGCCAGGCCTGATCCAGGCGCGGAACACAAGAATCACCACTGTGCCCCGTCTCCGTCCATCGGGGACGGGGCACAGTCGGGTTCGGAGCATTAGGGAGGGCGACATGGGTGTCCGGGTCGAAGGCGGATACCGGCGGGTGCTGCTGAAGCTGGGCGGCGAGATGTTCGGCGGCGGTTCCATCGGGGTTGATCCGGATGTGGTGCACTCGGTCGCTCAGCAGATCGCCGACGTCGCGCGGACGGGCGTGCAGATAGCCGTCGTGATCGGCGGTGGCAACTACTTCCGCGGCGCGGAGCTGTCGCAGCGCGGGATGGACCGCGACCGCGCGGACTACATGGCGATGCTCGGAACCGTCATGAACTGCCTGGCGTTGCAGGACTTCCTGGAGAAGGAGGGCCTGCCGACCCGCGTGCAGACCGCCATCACCATGGGACAGGTCGCCGAGCCGTACATCCCGCGCCGCGCCGAGCGTCACCTGGAGAAGGGCCGCGTCGTCATCTTCGGCGCCGGGGTCGGCATGCCGTACTTCTCGACCGACACCGCCGCCGCGCAGCGCGCGCTCGAACTCGGCTGCGAGGCCGTCTTGATGGCGAAGGCCGTCGACGGCGTCTACACCGCGGACCCGAAGAGCGACCCGACCGCCGAGATGTTCCACGAGATCAGCCACCGCGAGGTGCTCGAACGGGATCTCAAGGTCGCCGACGCCACCGCGTTCAGCCTGTGCATGGACAACAACATGCCGATCATCGTGTTCAATCTGCTCACCGAGGGGAACATCGCCCGCGCGGTCAGTGGTGAGAGGATCGGCACGCTGGTCGACACCCCCGCCGACGGGGTGCCCGCGTAGGCCTGCTCTGATCTTCGCAATCGGTACGCATACACAACTACGGGAGTTGCCGTGATCGACGAGACCCTCCTCGACGCCGAGGAGAAGATGGAAAAAGCGGTGTCCGTCGCCAAGGAGGACCTGTCGTCGGTTCGCACCGGCCGGGCCCACCCCGGGATGTTCTCGCGCATTGTCGTCGAGTACTACGGCGCGCCGACCCCGCTGAACCAGATGGCGAGCGTCAACATCCCCGAAGCCCGGATGGCGTTGATCAAGCCTTACGACCAGACCTCGCTCAACGCCATCGAGAAGGCGATCCGCGAGTCGGACCTCGGGGTCAACCCGAGCAACGACGGCAACGTGATCCGCATCGTCATCCCGCAGCTCACCGAAGAGCGCCGCAAGGAGATGGTCAAGGTCGCCAAGGCCAAGGGTGAGGACGCCCGCGTTTCGATCCGCAGCGTCCGCCGCAAGGCCAAGGAAGAGCTCGACCGGATCAAGAAGGACGGCGAGGCGGGCGAGGACGAGGTCGTCCACGCCGAGAAGGAACTCCAGAACCTCACCGACACCTACAGCCACAAGGTCGACGAGCTGGTGAAACACAAGGAAGCCGAGCTACTCGAGGTCTGATGAGCCAGGTGAGCGAGGAACGCGAGGACCGGGTGGACGCCCCGGAACCGGTTCCGGCCGAGAAGCCGGAACCGGCGAAGAAGGTTTCCCGTGCCGGCCGCAACCTGCCCGCCGCGATCGGGGTCGGGCTGCTGCTGGGGGCGGCGATCGTCACGTCCCTGCTCACCGTGCGCTATCTGTTCATCGGCATCATCGCGATCGCCATCGCGGTCGGCACGATCGAGCTGGCCGGGGCACTGAAGCGCGCGGCGGGCATCCGGATCGCGCTGGTCCCGGTGCTCGTCGGCGGCCAGGCGATGATCTGGCTGGCGTGGCCGTACGGCCGTGAAGGCGCGCTGACGGCGTTCGTGCTGACAGTGCTCGTCTGCCTGCTGTGGCGGTTGCCCGGCGGCGCGGACGGCTACCTGCGCGACATCAGCGCGTCGGTCTTCGCTGCCGCGTACATCCCGCTTTTCGGCGCCTTCGCCGCCATGCTGGTCCCGCCGGAGGACGGCGTCGGCCGGGTGCTGGCGTTCATGATCGGCGTCGTCGCTTCGGACACCGGTGGCTACATCGCCGGTGTGCTGGGCGGCAAACATCCGATGGCGCCCAGTATCAGCCCGAAGAAGACCTGGGAAGGGTTCGCCGGTTCGCTCGTGGCCGGTGTCGTCGCCGGCGCGCTGACCCTGAGCCTTCTCCTCGACGGTCACGCCTGGCAGGGTGTGCTGTTCGGCGCGGCGATCGTCTGCACGGCGACGCTGGGCGATCTCGTCGAGTCGCTGATCAAGCGCGACCTCGGCGTCAAGGACATGGGGAACATGCTGCCGGGCCACGGCGGGCTGATGGACCGGCTCGACTCGTTGCTCCCTTCGGCCGTCGTCTCCTGGCTGCTGCTCTCCGCGTTCGTCCCCGTTTAGCCCGAACCCACGTGACAAGTCCGGGGCGCCGGGCCAAGGTCGGGGTATGCGAACTCGACGGATGAGTAAGCGACTTCTGGCCATGGCACTGAGCGTGGCGACGCTCGGCGCCCTGACGACGACCGTGGCGGAGGCGGGCGGAAGCCCCGTCGTCCGCACGGATTCCGGCCCCGTTCGCGGGGTGAGTACCGCCGAATACCGGAGTTTCCAAGGCATTCCGTTCGCCGCGCCACCGGTCGGCGACCTGCGCTGGGCCCCACCGCGGAGACCCGAGCCGTGGACCGACGTACGGGACGCGAGCAAACCGGGGCCTCGGTGCGCGCAGGGGCCCGGACTCGGCTCTGCGCCGAGCGAGGCCGAGGATTGCCTGTATCTCAACGTGATCAGCCCGGCCAAGCCCGCGCGTAAACCGCGTCCGGTGATGGTCTGGGTGCACGGTGGCGGCTTCACCTCCGGCGCGGGCAGCGACTACGACTTCAAGCGCATGGCCCTCGGCGGCGACGTCGTCGTGGTGACCGTGAACTACCGGCTGGGTGTGTTCGGCTTCTTCGGGCATCCGGAACTCGGCCGCGACTCCGGTGCTTTCGGCTTCCAGGACCAGCAGGCCGCCCTGCGCTGGGTGCAGCGCAACGCGCGTGCCTTCGGCGGGGATCCCCGGAACGTCACGTTGTTCGGCGAATCCGCCGGTGGGATGAGCACTTGCGTCCAGTTGGCCTCCCCTTCGGCCGCCGGTCTGTTCCACCGCGCGATCATCCAGAGCGGGCCTTGCACGCTGACCTGGCCCGACGGCGGGTTCTTCCCTGGTGTCCCCGGGGGCTCGCCGTATCTGCCCCGCGCCGACGTCGAAGCGATGGGTGCCGCGGGGGCCGAGAAGCTCGGCTGCGCCGACGTCGCCTGTATGCGTCGGCTTCCTGTCAAGGATTTGGTGAACCAGCCGCTCGGGACGCCCGCCTTCGGTACCGGCTTGCTGCCCGAGCATCCGGCCGCGGCGCTGAAAGCGGGCCACTTCGCCCGTGTCCCGGTGCTGACGGGGGTCACCAGGGACGAGGCGAGGCTGTTCGTCGCCCTGTTCCCGGGGCATCCGTTCACCGAGGAGCATTACCAGGGACTGCTGCGGACCGCGTTCAAGGAAAAGGCACCGCTCGTCGCCGCCCGGTACCCATCGGCGAAGCACGGCGGCCCGGCGATGGCGTTCGCGGACGTGATGACCGATCGGATCTGGGGCTGCCCGCAGGTGGGGACCGAACGGTTGCTGCGCGAGCGCACACGGACCTTCGGTTACGAGTTCGCCGATCGGGCCGCTCCGCCCCTCGTTCCCGCGCCACCGGGGATGAACCTCGGCGCCGCCCATGGCAGCGAACTGGCTTATTTGTCGGATTTAACCGGATTCCCGGCGAATTTGACGCCCGCGCAGCAGGAACTGGCGGGGCAAATGATCCGGTATTGGACCGCGTTCGCGCGCACCGGTGATCCGAACGGCGAAGAACTGCCGAAATGGCGTCCTTCGCCGCGGACGCAATCGCTGGCGCCGGGTGAAATCGGCCCGGTCGACCTCGCGGAAGTGCACGACTGCCGATTCTGGGCGGGTATCTGACGGAAGAGCCGGGGCGGCCTCGTCGCCCCGGCTCAGTCGTCGTAGGGGTCGTCGACTTCGGCGGTGCCCCAGCGCTCGACGGCCCGCGAGTGGTCGATCACGGCGAACACCGAACCGTCCGGGTCGGCGAGGATCGCCATCCGACCGTACGGGGTGTCGTAGGGCTGGACCACGACGGTGCCGCCGAGCATCAAGGCCTGTCCCGCCGCGGCGTCGGCGCCGCGGGCCGGGTCGAGTTCGAAGTAGACCATCCAGTGCGGGGGAGTGTCCGGCCGGTACTCCGAACCCATCACGTACCGGTACAGCACAGGTTCGTGCTCGATGAGCCATTCGGCGTAGTCGAGCGTGGCGCCGTCGCCGATCTGGTGGCTGGTGTAGTTGAAGAGCCGGCAATAGAAGTGATCCGCCGCCGCCCCGTCGTGGGTGTTGAGATCCGCGCCGCTGAAGGTGTTCGGCACCCCGGTCGCGAACTCCCAGGTGGCGGGCGGCTCCCAGAAGACGACGTGCGCGCCGCAGGCGTCGACGGCGTGGATGATGGTGCCGCGATGGGGAATCGCCACCGGCCCGAGCGTGACCCGGCCACCGAGACTGTCGACCCATTCGGCGGCCGCGGCCGCCTGGGGCACCGAGATGTGGACGCTCCAGCCGGACGGCCCGCCCGAGCCCGCGCGGTACAGACCACCGGCCGGGACGCCGTTCAGCGTCGCGATCGAGTAGCGGCCGGTCGGCGTCGCCGGGTCACGCTGGACCACGTAGTCCCAGTCGAAAAGCCCGCTGTAGAAGGTTTGCGCGGCCGTTTCGTCTCTGCACGCGAGCTCGATCCAGCACGGGATTCCCGAAGGTAAGACGGAAGTGTGGGCGGCCGAGCCGAGCGACATGCGGTTCTCCCTTACCGGTGGGAGTAAAGTCTAGTCGCTGACCGCATTGTTTCCGTCAAGGATTTCGACCGGATGACCCCGGAACCCGGCCCGGTGTCCCTTCGTTGGAGCTTCCGTGCGCTGGTTTCCCCGAGCCCTCTCCTCCTTCCGCCGCGGCGGTGAGGAGGTGCTGCCGAGCCCGAACATCTGGTACTACCAAAAGGCCTACGAGGTCGAGAACCGCGCGCAGGACGTCGACGACGAGATCTGGCGCGTGCTCGCCGGGTATCGCGACTGGTCCGGTGCGGACGTGCTCGACATCGGCTGCGGTGACGGTTTCCATCTGCCGCGGTTCGCCGCGACGGCGCGGTCGGTGGTCGGGATCGAACCCCATGAGCCGCTCGTCCACGACGCGCGGAAACGGGTGGGGCGACTGGAGAACGTCGAGGTGCGGCAAGGGCGTGCGCAGCGGCTTCCCTTGCCGGACGCGGCTTTCGACGTCGTCCACGCGCGCACCGCGTACTTCTTCGGCCCCGGTTGCGAACCCGGCCTTCGCGAAGCGGAGCGGGTGCTGCGTCCTGGCGGGCTGATGATGATCGTGGATCTCGATGTGGCGAGCGAGCCCTACGGACGCTGGATGCGGCTGGATCTTCCGCACTACGACCCGCCGGGAGTGGAGAAGTTCTTCGCCCGTCAGGGATTCGGCTGCCGCAAGGTGATGACGCGGTGGCGGTTCGAGGACGCCGCCGCGATGGAGGCGGTGCTGAAGATCGAGTTCAGCGCTCCGGTCGCGGCGAAGGCGATCGCGGAGGTCCGGCGCCTGAACGAGGTTTCGTCAGGGGCCGGGGAGACGTGGATGACGCTGCCGGTGGGCTATCGCGTGCATACCCGCGTCAAGCCCACCGGCCTCGTCGTACCAGGTCACTCCGAGTCCTCGTCCGGAGCCGCGTCCTCGGCCTCACCGAGGACGCCGTAGATCGTCCGGCGTGCCTCGTTGAGCACGTCGACGGTGCGGGCCTGCTGGCTTTCGCTGCCGGCGTGCATCACCTGGGCGACCGCCGCGGCCAGGGTCGCGCCCGCCTTGCGCAGGTTGACCTCGACCGGGTCGACGTCGTGGGCGATCTGCTCCCACGGCGGGACCGCGTCCTGCTGCTCGGCCGCGGCGCGTCCGGATTCGGTGAGCTCGAACAGCTTCTTGCCGCTCTCGTCCTTGCTGATCACCAGGCCTTCGTCGGCCAGCAGCTGCAAGGTCGGGTAGACCGAGCCGGGGCTCGGCTTCCAGAAGCCGCCGCTGCGTTCGCCGATCTCGCGGATGATCTCGTAGCCGTGCCTCGGCTGCTCGGAAAGCAGCGCCAGGATCGCGGCGCGGACGTCACCGCGTTTGCCGCGCCGCCCTGGGCCACCCCGGCGGCCGTGCCGGTGCCGGTGGCCCGGTCCGCCCGGTCCCGGCGGGAAATCGCCGAAGCCGCCGCGGGCCCAGGGGCCGAAGGCCGGTCGGCCGTGTTCTGGAGGGAAAGGTCGTCGTCGCATGATGTGAATCCTCTCTACGTACTGTTCCGACATGTTCACGATATATCGTAAACAGTCGTATGGCAACCCGTTCTCGGTGATCTGGGTCTCAGGAGAGGTCGAACGCGAGCAGATCGATGCCGCCGGAGTCGAACTCGCCGACCTTCCGCCAGCCCCAGCGGCGGTACAGCCGCCGAGCGGGCGCCTCGACGCGGGACGCCAGTACGGCGAACCGCTCGGGGCGCTCTTTCAGCAGGTCATCGAGCAGAGCGCGGCCAAGCCCGCGACCGCGGAGCTCGGGGAGGAGCGCCAGCTCGTACACGTAGAACAGCTCTTCGCCGTCGAGCCACGAGGGCGCCGGAGCCGTCGCGCGTTCAGGCCACCAGCCTGCTTCTTGCCGGACTCCGTAGGCGAAGCCGCCGAGTGCCCCGGCTTCGCGCACCGTCGTCATGGCGAACCCCGGGAGCGCGGCGTGTTCGGCGAACAGCACGCCGAACCGGGCGACGTCGTCCTCGCCTTCGAGGTACGGCGGTTCGCGGTAGACGCGGCGATAGACGTCGTCCAGCTCAGAGCGCACGGTTCAGTCTGCCCAGTACCACGATGGCCACGCCACAACAGCCGATCAGCACCAGCCACGGCAACGCCGCGCCGTGTGACAGCAGCCAGGTGAACGTCGCCGGCGCGATGACCCGCGCCGCGCTCCAAACGAGTTCTTCGAGGCCGAGATAACGACCGCGCAGCCGCGCCGGGGCGATCGCGACGGTCAGCGCGCTGCTGGTCGGTGCCTGGAGCAGTTCGGCGCCGGTGAAGACGATCATCGCGAGGGTGAGCACGAGGAACGCCATGGTGGGTCGCCCGGTGGGTACCAGCGCGAACAGGACGAACGACGCCGCCCACACCGCGGCGGAGACCTGGAGCGTGCGCGGCATCCGGCGCCGCTCGACCCGGCGGGACACCACGGTCTGCGCGAGCACGACGAGCACCGTGTTGATCGCGAACAGGACCCCGGGCTGCCAGGCCGGCAGCTTCAGGCCGTCGAGGACGTACGCGCTCAGCAAGACGGTCAACGCCAGATCGCACAACGCGAAGACGAAGACCGTCACGAGTACGCCGCGAAAGATCCGGTCGGCGAGCACCTTCCGGTAGCCGCCCGCGGGCACGGCCTCGGATCCGGTCTCGCGAACGGTGCTCGCCGGGGCTCGCCACGACGCGACGAGAACCGCCGCGACGACGAAACTGGCCGCGTTGACGAGCACGATGACCGTGTAGCCGCCGGTGCCGCCCCAGGCGACCATCGCGGCGCCGAGGAGCCCGCCGAGCCCGATGCCGACGTTGCGCAGCGCGCGTTCCATCGCGTACCAGCGGGCGCGCTGGCCGTCGTCGGCCACCTGCGCCACCAGCGCGCCGGTCGACGGCCAGAACATGCCCTCGCCCCAGAACGTCACCGCGGCCAGGACGACCAGATGCCATGCCTCGCCGGCGAAGACGTAGCCGGTGAAGGTCACGGCGCGGATCAGGTTGGCGGTGATCACCATCCGTCCCGGGCCGAACCGGTCGATCAGCCGTCCCGCGAGCGGTCCCGACGGCAGCGCGATCAACGCCGCGATCGACAGCGCCGCCCCGACGGCCGTCAGCGACAGACCCTTCGCCGCGTGGAAGTACACGACGGCGAACGGCAGGAACAAGCCGGTCCCCAGCGCGTCGATGCTTTGCGCCGCGATGAGCGGGAACCGGCCGCGAGTGCTCGGCAGACCGAGCAGGTCGGCGGTGGCCATCACGCGTGGGGGAGCGGGAAGACGTTGAGTTCGTGCTCGGCGAGCGGTTCGTCCCGCCAGCCGAGCGCCACCGCCGCTTCGGCGATCCTTCCGTTGCCCCAGAACGGCGATCCGGCGGGGAAGTTCGAGACGAGGCCAGGGACCAGCGTATGCGCGGCGTGGAATCCGGCGGCCGCGACGTCGCAGGTCGTCAGGTCGACGCTGATCACCTCGAATCCCCTGGCTTCGACGCGGGCTTGGTAGGCCTTGAGCCGTCGCTCCCCGAGGGCGGGAAGGTCGTCCCAGCCGCGGCTCGGCAGGTCCATGAGCCAGGGGGCCACTCGCTTCACGGCCCGAGGGTCAAGGTAGATCTGTTGCTGGCAAAGGAGATCCACGACATCGGCGAAGTCTTCGCGGTACGAGTCCAGGTAACGCCGATCTGCCCGGTGCGGCTTGAGGTTGCCCAGATGCGGCAGATCCCGGCGCATGCCGGACAGTTCGCGTTCGTCGTCGAGGGCGCGGCAGGTGTGCTGGAGCGTGAATCCTTCGGCGAGTGCCTTCTTCGCTGCCTCCAAGGCATCCGGCCGGGTCGCGAAGCCGATCGACAACCAGCGTTTCACGCGGTCGAGTACGACCGCGGCGACCACCGGGACATCGAACTCGTTGTCCAGATGGATGAGCGTGACTTCGTAGTCGTCGGTGGCGTCGGCGATGAGCGACCGGATCTCGTCCGGGATCGTGAGCCTGCCGAGGCGTGGCGTGTTCGCCCACCAGAGCATGGTCGTGTCGCGTTCGAGGACCTCTTCGAGGCCGGAGGTGACGGCGTGCTCCTCGGTGGTCCCGCTCGCGAGGCCGGCGATCAGCGGATCGGCGAAACGCGCTTCCCCCGGTTGGCGTTCGTTCGAGAACAGGAACGCCGGAAGCCAGACGGGTTCGTCGGTGGTGTGGGAGAAGCCTTCCACCCACGAGCATTCCGTGTCCTGGGTCAGCGGCGCGAACGGGAAACCCGGGGACCGGTACTGCGCGGCCGAGTAGAGGTTCAGCCGCTGCGGGTCGAGTGCAGGGATTCCGTAGCGGGCGAATTGCTTGTAGCTGCCGAAGCACACTTCGCGCTCCGGAGCGAGCCAACTTCCGCAGTAGCGCTCCACCGCTTCCCCGATGGCCGACTGACGCGCGAGGTCGAAGTCGTGCCACGACGTCCCGAAGGCCTGACGGTCGTTGGGCCAGTTCGTCACCCGGCGCATGTCCGCGACGTCGACCGCGCAGACCCGCAGCCGGGCGGGCATCCCCGGCGCGGGCGGGATCTCGCCGACGCCGGTCACGATCCCGGTCTGGTCGTCGACCAGCAGTTCGGGGTCGGTCGTGGCGGGAACAGGGCGGGCCCGGTCGGGTACGGGGAGAATCGGACGGCGGATCTCGGTGAGGTCCGCCGGGTTCAGCTCGATCTCGCCGGTGGTCATGCCGGATCGTCCGCCGGAGAGCCAGCGTTCGAGATGGACGGCGAGGGTGGTCAGTGCCCAGCGGGCGTCGCCCGGCCGAAGCGGGGTGGAATCCGAGGGGGCCGAAAGGAACGCCTCGACGACTCGCGGGTCCTGCGCGGCGGAGCGGCGCCGTGCGACGACGTCGGCGAAATCGATGCCGCCCGGCGTGATCGCCGGACCGGCGATCACCCGGCCGCGTTCCCGGCGCAACGGCAGCCAGCGCACCCCGCTGCCGGCGCACAACGCGTCCAGCGCGATCAGTTCGGTATAGGCGGGGTGGTCGAAGGCCGCGACCACGACCGCGTTCTCTATGTCCATTTCGGACAGGTCGTGGAAGTAGGGGACCGTCTCGACGCTCGCGTACCCGGTGCCGTCGAGGATCTCCGCCAAGGGCTCGATCAGCGCGGGCGAGCCGGTGAGAAGGACCGAGGTGGTGGCGACGTCGTCCGCCCCGGTGTCCCGGTCGTGGCGGAGGCAGCCGTCGGCTTCGAGGATGTCCATCATTTCCTCGTAGTCCGGGGCCATGCCAGCCAGCAGCTCGGCGCGGGTCCGGGTGCCGTCACAGCGGCTCGCCCAGACGCGGAACTCCCGGGTGGGCGCGGCGACGTAGAACTGTCCCCCGTTGGGGGTGACGAGAAAGCAGAGCTCCGGTTCGAGATCGGTGATCTCGATTCCGTCGAGCCGCGGTCTGATCTCTTCGGACCCCATGGCAACCCCATCGTTTCCAGGACGCCCGCCTCGCCGCCGCGAGCCCGGTGGCCGGATCGCGGCGGCGCGGGCGGCTTATCGGCCGGTTACTTGGCGGCGGAACGGTTGTGGACGACCGCGCGGTTGTGGACGACGGCCCGGTTGTGCACGACGGCGCGGTTGTGGACCACGGCGCGGTTGTGGACGACGACGGCGGCGGGGCGCTCGTAGGTCGAGATCATGGTTCCTCCTGTAGTTCACTCGGGACCGTCACGCTCCGTGGCGCGACATGACCAAGTCTCGGTCCGGACGTGACCTTCCGACGTCTCCTGAAATGCGATCCGCACGGTTCTTCGGGAAGAACGCACGGTCCGGCCCGGGTGCGGTTCACGTGACCTGGAAAACAGCGATCAGGGGCGGCTCAGGCGCGTCAGAGGTGGACATGGGACACTGAGTGAGCTATGACTGCCCTCCCTCTCGTCTTCGACGCGCCCAAGCGCGGCCTCCCGCCGCGCCACCTCGCCGACCTTTCCGCCGCCGAGCGGGCCGCTGCCGTCGCCGAGCTGGGGGAGAAGCCGTTCCGCGCGAAGCAGCTTTCGAACCATTACTTCTCGCGGCTCTCGGTGAACCCGGAGGAGATGACCGACATCCCGGCGGCGTCGCGGGAGAAGCTCGTCGGCGATCTGATGCCGACGCTGCTCACCGAGATCAAGGCGCTCGCGTGCGACGACGGCACCACGCGCAAGACGCTGTGGCGCGCGCACGACGGGACGCTGCTGGAGAGCGTGCTGATGCGCTACCCGGACCGCGCGACCCTGTGCATTTCGAGCCAGGCGGGCTGTGGGATGGCGTGCCCGTTCTGCGCGACCGGTCAGGGCGGTCTCGACCGGAACCTGTCGACCGCGGAGATCGTCGACCAGGTCCGCGCCGCGGCCGCGGTGATGCGCGACGGAGCGATGCCCGGCGGGCCCGGCCGTCTGTCGAACATCGTCTTCATGGGCATGGGCGAGCCGCTGGCGAACTACAAGCGTGTCGTGGCGGCGGTCCGGCGGATCACGGATCCCTCGCCGGACGGGCTCGGCATCGGCCAGCGTTCGGTGACGGTGTCGACGGTGGGCCTCGCGCCGGCGATCCGCAAGCTGGCGGACGAGAAGATGCAGGTGCGGCTGGCGGTTTCGCTGCACACGCCGGACGACGAGCTGCGCGACACGCTGGTACCGGTGAACGAGCGCTGGTCCGTGGACGAGGTCCTGTCCGCGGCCCGGTACTACGCGGACACCTCCGGCCGCCGGGTGTCGATCGAGTACGCGCTGATCCGGGACGTCAACGATCAGCCTTGGCGTGCCGAGCTGCTGGCGAAGCGGCTTCGGCAGCACCTTGGCCAGCTGGTGCACGTGAACGTGATCCCGCTGAACCCGACGCCGGGCAGCAAGTGGGACGCCTCGCCGAAGCCGGTGGAGCGTGAGTTCGTCCGGCTGGTGAACGCGGGCGGTGTGGCGTGCACGGTCCGTGACACGCGTGGTCAGGAGATCGCGGCGGCGTGCGGTCAGCTCGCTGCCGAGAACTGAGTTCTACCTTTCAGATGGAGATTCTGTCGTGATGTATGCCCCCAGCCTGCTGGACCCGGCTGCGGAGGAGCTGAAGCTCACGGACGTCATCGGCCACGGCGCGACAGGTGTCGCGCGCGAGGCCAGGACGTTGCTCGGTGACCGGTTCAGCTCGGTGACCTTCATGTACGTCTTGATGCGGGCGTTCGAGGTGGAGTACATGGCGGCGCGGGACGCTTCGCGGTGGCACGAGTTCCACGGCGGGCCGTACGCGTTGTCGGACGCCGACCTCGAAGCCCTGCTGGCGCCCTGGCTCGGTTCTCACCGCCGTCCGGCGGTCGGGTCGGGCACCGTCTAGGCAGGCTCGACAGGACCGTCCTTTGTGGAGGGTCAGCTCGATTCGTGCCGGGTCGGCCGGTAGACGAGCTCCTGGACGCGCCCGTCGAAAGTGCGGCTCTCGAGCAGTTCGAGGTCGAAGTCGGCCGCGCCCCGGAAGATCGAGTCGGCTCCGGTTTTCCCTGTGATCACCGGGAAAACCGTCACCTGGACGCGATCCACGAGCCCGGCTGCCAGCAGCGCCCGGTTCATCGCGAGGCTGCCGTGCGAGCGCAGCGGGACGTCGGACTCCTCCTTGAGCCGGGCGACGACGTCGACCGCGTCCCCGCTCACGACGGTCGCGTCCGGCCAGTCGAGCGGCTCCCGCAGCGTGGTCGACACCACCGTCGCCGGCAGGTGCTTCAGCCGGGTGACCCACGGGTCCAGAGCCTCGCGCTCCACGTTCAGCATCTCCATGTTCGCGCGGAATGTGGTGGCGCCGAAGACCATCCGCTGCTCCTCGGAGTACAGGGCGAGGCGGTGCCGGAGGAGTTCGGGGCCCTGCTTGCCCCAGTAGCCGCCCCAATCGCCGGTGTGGGAGCCGTAGCCGTCGAGGCTGGAAAAGAACGTCGAAGGTGTAGGTCGTGGTCATGGTGCTCCTTCGGTGGGTTCCGCATGGAGGGCGCTCCTCGTCCCTCACCCTGGCTACGAAAGGACCCCGCGCCGATCGACATCGGCCCGGAAAAGATCTGCCGCCGGGCCACGAGGTGACAGGATGCGGGCGTGTATCGCCTGCAAGCTGTCCTCGCCACCGAGTCCGCACGTGGTGAAGTGCTCGATTCGATCGAGGGCGCGCGGTTCGTCTCACTCGGACACCATCTGTCACTGATGCCGCTGACCGAGGCGCTGCACGAAGCCGGGGAATTCTGGACAGCGCTCGCCGAGTGCTCCGAGCACGGCGCCGTGGCGTACGTCGAGGCCGAGTACTTCGGCGGTGTCGGGACGCAATCCGCGCAGGTGTGGGACGGCGGCGAGACGGTCCTCGGCCCGCTGCTCCTGGCCGAGGGAGAGCCCCTTCCGGCCGGCGGGAGTCCGATTTCCCGGGCGCTTCGCAGGCTCGGCGTGGTCAAGGGCGACCACTTCGACGAGTTCGATGCGGTGGGGCTCGGCAGGCACCGCGACACACGCGATTGGCTCTTCGCTTAGGCGACACACCACCTCCTCCCCGCTGGGCCGGACGGACCAGTCACGCGGCGGTCATGCCCGTCGGCCGTGACACTCGATGAAGACTCACGAGGAGGTGGACCCGATGTCCGCGACCAAGGCGAGACAGGTGCGCCACAACACGGCCGTCCAGGTGCTCGGCCGGATCGGGATGGGGTGCTACGGCCTGGTGTACCTGCTCATCGGGTATCTGGCGGTGCGCGTCGCCGTCGGCGGTGGCGGCCAGGAGGCCGACGGCCGTGGCGCGATCGCGGAGGTCGGCTCCACCGCCATGGGCGGTGTGCTGCTGTGGCTGCTGGCGGCTGGACTGGTGGCCTACGGCCTGTGGCAGGCCTTGCTGGCCGCGGTCGGCTACACCTGGATCGGCAAGCGCAGGTCCCGGACCGTCAAGCGCGTGACGTCCGGAGTGCGCTGCGTGGTGGGGGTTTCCTTGGGTGTCTACGCGGCAAGGGTCGCCGGGGGCGCGGGGCAGCAGGGCAGCGGCGACCAGAAACAGCAGGAGTTCACCGCGTGGCTGCTCGGGCTGCCGGCCGGGCCCTTCCTGGTGACGGTGGTGGCCGTCATCGTGTTCGGCGTCGCGGTGGGCTCGGTGGTGAAGGGCGTACGCCGCACCTTCGAGCAGGATCTCGACCTCTCGCGGCTCCCGTCGGGGACCCGGCGTTGGGTGGAGCGGCTCGGCAGGATCGGTTATGTGGCAAGGGGATTCGTGTTCGCCGTGGTCGCGGTACTCGTCGGTTTCGCGGCGCTGACGAACGACGCGGCCCGTTCCGGCGGGCTCGACGCCGCCCTGCGGACCTTGGCCGCTCAGCCGTTCGGCACGGTGCTGCTCATCGTGGTGGCACTCGGGGTCGCGGCCTTCGGCGTGTACTGCGTCGGTGCGGCACGGGCCCAGCGCGGCTGAGGAAGCGGCCTTGTCCCGCCCCGGAACCGAGGCGGGACAAGGAGCCTACTCGACGGCCAGCTCGCCCAGCTCCGACCAACCGTCCTGATCGACCTTCGCGTTGACGATGCGCGGCGTCTCGGCCAGGTAGCGCGGAAGCTCGCGCCGAGCCGCGCGGAAATGCTCCGAACCGACATGGGCGGCGCCCGCGTCGTCGTCACGGAACGCCTCGACGAGCACGTACTCGTTCGGGTCGTCGAGACTGCGGGCCCAGTCGTACCAGAGACAACCGGGTTCGGCCCGGGTCGCTTCGGTGAAGTCGCGGGCGATCTCGGGCCATCGGTCCGCGTGTTCGGGGCGGACCAGGAACTTCGCCGTGATGAAGATCATGAGAACTGGATTCCTCCGTCGATCATCACCGATTGCCCGGTCATGTAATCGGAATCCGGCGAGGCGAGATACGAGACGTACGCCGCCACGTCCTCGGGAACGGAGACCCGCCCGAGATGGATCAGGTTCGAGTACTTCTCGATCGCCTGTCCCTTCCGGATTCCTTCCGATTCCGCCAGTTTCTCGTCGATGAGGTCCCACATCGCCGTCCCGACGATGCCGGGGCAGTACGCGTTGACGGTGATGCCGTGGCGAGCCCATTCCATCGCGGCGGCCTGGGTCAGCCCGCGCACCGCCCATTTGGACGCGGAATAGTGGCCGAGCAACGCGAACGGGCGATGGGCGACGATGGACGCCGCGCCGATGATCTTGCCGCCGTTCCCCTGCTCGATCATCTGCTTGGCCGCGGCCTGGTAGCAGAGGAAGATGCCGCGCGCGTTGACGGCCATCATCCGGTCCCAGTCCTCCGGGGTCACTTCGAGCAGCGGCAGGACCTGCGCGATCCCCGCGTTCGCCACCATGACGTCCAGGGAACCCAGCGCGGCGGCGGTTTCGGCGACCATGGCGGTGACCGACGCCGGATCCGAAACGTCCGCCGTGATCGTCGCGGAGCGCCGTCCCGTTTCGCGGATCTCCTTGGCGACCGCCTCGAGTTCCGCTTCGTTGGCGGCGATGTCGTTGACCGCGACGTCGTGCCCGTCGGCGGCGAGCCGGAGCGCGATCCCCTTTCCGATTCCTCGTGCGGCACCGGTGACGAGTACGTTCTTGCTCATGCGATGACTCCCTTGTTCGCCTGGGCTTGAACGGAAGGTAGGGGCGACGGCGGCACCGTGGGAGGGGCGTCGTGTCTCACTTTGAGACAGCGGCGCGATAGTCCTTCGGCGAGGTGCCGAGAAGCCGGGTGAACATCGTGGAGAACGCGGCGGGGCTCTCGTAGCCGAGCGAAGCGGCGATCCCGGCGATGGGACGACCCTCCGACAGCAGCGAGAGGGAATGCAGGACGCAGGCCCGCTGCCGCCAGCGGGCGAAACTCAGTCCGGTTTCGGCGGTGAAGAGCCGGTTCAGCGTCCGCTCGCTCACATGCAGCCGGGACGCCCATGCGCCCACCGGTTCGTGAATGTCCGGATCGTCCAAAAAGGACTCGCATAGCGCGCGGAGCCGCTCGTGCGTCGGGAGAGGGAGATCGAGCCGGACCGGGGCGGCCCGGCGGATTTCGTGCAGGGCCAGGCCGATGACCGCGGCGTCCCGCCCGCGCGGGGCGTACAGACCGGGCACACCGACAGCCTCGTTCAGGAGTTCGCGGAGCAGCGCGGAGACTTCGACGACCTGGCAGCGGCGCGGGAACCACGGCACGGCCTTCGGCTCGATGTACAGGCTCCGGGTGCTCACGGTCGTGGTGAAGACCTGATGGACGGTCTCCGGTGGTACGAGCACCGCCCGCCGCGTCGGGATGGTCCACGTGCCGTCGGCCGTTTCGACCCGCATCGATCCCGTCGCGCTGTAGAGGAACTGCGCCCGCCGATGCCGATGCGGGAGGATCCGGTGCCCCGGCGGGTAATCGGTGCGGATCGCCACCACCGCGCGGTCGAGGTGGTCGACCTCGTCGATGGGGATGTCACGCACCTCACCGAGGCTACGCCGGGTGTCCGATCCGCGAAAGAAACTGGCGCTCTTTCGAATGCCCGCCGCGCCGCGGCCACCTACCGTCGCAGGAGTGCTGATCGAGATCTCGGTGCTCCTCGGGTTCGGTTGCCTGAGCGGCGTCACCACCGTCCTTTTCGGATTCGGTGGCGGCTTCATCACCGTTCCCGTCGTCTACGCCTTCGCGCTCGCCGAGCCGGAGCACGCGCCGGCCGCGATGCACGTGGCGGTGGCCACGTCGACCGCGGTGATGGTGGTCAACGCCGGGAGCGCGACCTTCGCGCAACTGCGGACCGGACGGTTGCGCCGCGACTACCTGTGGCCGCTCATCGCGTTCATCGGCCTGGGTGCCGTGCTCGGATCCTTCGCGGCCACCATGGCAGACGAGAGTGCCCTGCGCTGGCTCTTCGTCGCCTACCTCGCGCTGACCATCGCCGACAGCGTGGTCCGGAAGGGATTCGTGAGCAGGCGGGACGACAGCCGGCCGCGTGCGCTCAGCGGGATCACCACGACGGCGGGCGGGGCCGGGATCGGTGCCGTGGCGAGCTTCCTCGGGGTCGGGGGCAGTGTCCTCACCGTCCCGCTCATGCGGCGCAAGGGCCTGCCGATGGCCGACGCGGCGGCGCTGGCGAACCCGCTGAGCCTGCCGGTGGCGGTGATCGGCACGGCCGTCTACGCGTTCGCGGCGACGGGCCCGGCTCCGGGCGCCGCCCACCTCGGCTACATCGATCTGGTGGCCGCGGGCGCGCTGCTGTGCGGATCGTTGCCGACCATCGCCGTGACGCGCCGGGTAGTCGGCCGGATTCCGGATCGCGCGCACGCCATCGCGTACCTCGCCCTGCTCGTCACCGCGCTGATCGCGATCGTCGTCCGCTAGTGATCGGATGAGTTCTGCTGATGTCAAGCCTTGACAGGGAGGCCGTGACCTGACAAGGGGTTATCGGCAGGCAAAGATCCGACGAATCCTCTATCTCTTTCCGGGAACTTGCGCCAAGATCTCCCGCATGAAACTGAGATCGATCACCAAACGCATGTTCGTTCTCGGACTGCTGACGGCTCTCGGGACCACCGGGGCGACGTCGGTGGCCACCGCCGAACCCCAGCTGCCGCCCACCGAGGTCAACGCGACCGGGCAGCCGCACGGCACCTGGGACCCGGTCGGCCCGAACAGCGTCGGCGGGCTACTGGCGGTCTCGCCCGCCGGGCTCGCGATGATGGTGCCCGGCCCGCCCGCCCTGTGGCTCTCCGGTGACCGCGGCGCCTCGTGGACCGTGCGCAGGGGCCTGCCGGCGGACACGTCCATCCAGGGATTCTTCGCCGATCCGGTGAACCCGGACCGGATGCTCGCGGTGGGCAACTCGCCCGGCGGGATGCCCGGCGAGTGGCACGGGATGTTCCTTCGGACCACCGACCGTGGCCAGACCTGGGAGACCCTGCGCGAGTGGTACCCCGACGGCGCGTTCGGGATGGCCACGGACCCGACGGGCCGGGTTGTCGTGGTGCAGAACCTCGACTCGCTGAGCGTCAGCATCGACGGCGGCGAGCACTGGAACGACGTGCCGAGGACCTGGCCGCGCGAGGGGATCGCCTCACCGGTCGGCGCGCTCAAGCTCACGATGGTCGGCGACGACGCCTACTTCACGACGGTCTACCCCGAATACGCGCTCTGGGCGGTCCGCGGGGTCAGCGGCAAGGAGCCGCGGGCCGAACTCGTCTACCGGACCAACGGCGAGATCAATCAGGTCGCCGCGGACGGCAAGCGGTTGGTGGTCACGACCGGCCCCGAACTGCACGGCTCCACCGACGGCGGCAAGACCTGGACCGTGCTGCGGCGCGATCCCGGCGAGCAGCCCCTGCGCGAACCGCACTTCGTCGGCGGGCGCCTGTATATCGCGACGTATAACGACATAGACGTCAGCTCGGACTTCGGCCGCACCTGGACCCGCAAACCGGTGCCCGCCCCTGGCGAGGGCGTCAGCGACATGATCGAACTCCCCGCCGTTCCGGGCAAACCCGCCACCACGCTCATCTCCTCGCTCTACCGCGGCGTGTACGCGGACGGCGGCAAAAGCGGGTACCAGCAGATCGGCGTGCCCGCCGAATCCATTCGCGACCTCGTGACCACGGGGAACCTCCTGCGCGAGAGCGTCGTCGCGGCGGGCGTGCAGGAGATCTACAACACTCCGCTCCCGCGCGGCAAGGTCTCCGCGGCGGACCGCGTCTGGCAGTCACATCCCACCGACCGGCTGCACGAGGACGCGCGCCTGTCCGTGTCGCCGGGACGGCCGGACGTCGTCTGGCAGGTGACCCGGAACGGGTTCGCGCTCGACGTGCTCCGCAGCGGTGACGGCGGGCGGACCTGGCAGTTCGCGGCGAAGGCGAAGGAAGGACTCCCCAGGACGATCTTCGCCCATCCCGCCGACCCGGACCGGATCCTCGTGTCGGCCTTCACGCCCAGCGGTTACGTGCTCCACCGCAGCAACGATGCCGGGAAGACCTGGGAAAAGCTCGCGTCCGACAACGGCTTCATCGCGTTCGCCGGTGATCCGTGGAACCCGGACCGGGTCTGGGGCGGGGACTTCGACGGCCTGTCCCGGTCGGACGACGGCGGCAAGACCTGGACCCACGTCACGAGCCAGCCGGTCAGTTCGATCTCGGTCAGCCGATGGGGTGGCGGCCGCGTGCTCATCGGCGGCGCGGGCATCCACCTCAGCGAGGACGGCGGCCGGACGTTCCGCCGGGTCCACGATGGTGAGGATCCCCGTGAGATCAGCCGGATCCTGCCGCATCCGTTCGACTTCCGGGTGTGGTTCGCCAGTAACTCGACCGGGGGAGGTGTGCTGCGCAGCACGGACTTCGGCCGCACCTGGTCACCCGTGCCCGGCGCGCTGCCCGATCCCAGGGTGCTCTCCCTGGCGATCAGCGCGGACGGCCGGTACCTGTTCGCGGGCACCGCGCAGTCCGGTGCGTACCGGTTGAAGCTGTACTGAGTCCTGGCGCTTCGTGGCCGGAGAAAGTTCCGGCCACGAAGCGTTTACTCGGTCCCTCGTGGAATGTCAGAGTCGAGGGCATGGCCATCGACGTCGCCGCCCTCCGGCTCCACTTCCCTTCCCTCGCCGACGGAACCGCCTTCTTCGACGGACCGGCGGGTACCCAGACACCCCGGGCCGTCGCCGACGCCATCGCCCGGACACTCACCGGGCCACTGTCTAACCGGGGCAAGGTCAGCCCGTCCGAACTCAACGCGGAGAACGCCGTCACCGCGTTCCGGGCGGCCTACGCCGACTTTCTCGGTGTGCCCGCCGAAGGTGTCGTCCACGGCCGCAGCGCCACCCAGCTGACCTACGACTTTTCCCGGCACCTGGCCAAAATCTGGCGTGAGGGCGACGAGATCGTCGTCAGCAGGCTCGATCACGACGCCAACGTCCGGCCGTGGGTCCAGGCCGCGGAGCGAGCCGGGATTACCGTCCGTTGGCTCGACATCGATCCTCGGACCACCGAACTCGACCTCGATTCCCTGGTCCTCACCGAGAGGACGAAGCTGGTCGCGGTCACGGCGGCTTCGAACGTCCTCGGCACGAAGCCGCCGATCCGCCGGATCGCCGATCTCGCCCATGACGCCGGGGCATTGGTGTTCGTGGACGGAGTGCACTACGCCGCCCACGACCTGGTGGACGTTCCCGCGCTGGGGGCGGATTTCTTCGTCTGCTCGCCGTACAAGTTCCTCGGCCCGCACTGCGGGGTGCTCGGCGCGTCGCCGTCCCTCCTCGAAACCGTCGAGCCGGACAAGCTCGTGCCGTCGCCCGACACCGTGCCCGAGCGGTTCGAATTCGGGACCCTGCCCTACGAAATGCTCGCGGGCGCGACGGCGGCCGTGGACTTCCTCGCCGCACTCGACCCGGGATCGGCCGGATCGCGGCGAGACCGGCTGGCGAACTCGATGAAGTCGTTGCACGAGCATGAAACCGCGCTGCTTGGCAGGCTGGAGAAGGGACTGGGCGACGCCGTCACCGTCCATGGCAAGGCCGCCGAGCGGACGCCGACCGTCCTGATGAGTCTCGGCGGGCGCGAGCGCGAGGCGCAAAGGTATCTCGCGGAGAGGAAGGTCGTCGCACCGGCAGGGTCCTTCTACGCCTACGAAGTCTTCGCTGCCCTGAAGCTGGAGGACCCCGCGCTCCGCGTCGGGCTGGCACCGTACACCAGCACGGAGGACGTCGACCGGCTGCTGGACGGGCTTTCGACGTTCGGATGAAGACCACTGTGGACAGTGCGGCGTGCCGGTCCACCGTGACTGGATGGACGACACACGAAACCCCCACCTACACCGGCAGTACTGACCACTCGGCCCTACGGCCCGCCGCTGCCGAGTACATGAAGGACCCCTTCCTTGCGTCTAGCGCAGTGAATGGGTCCTTCATGTACCTGGGCAACGCGTGAAGGTCCTTCACGGACCGGGGCCTGCGACGCACCCCAAGGCGCGTAACTCGAACAGGTTGGATTTCCGCGCCGTCGCCGAGTGCCGTATTACCGTTCGAGCATGATCGACAACGGGAGGTTCGCGATGCGTTTCCGGTCGGTGGCCGCTTCTGTCCTGCTCGGCTGCGCGCTGTGCGTGGCGCCCGCGGCACTCGGAGCCGGGGCCGGGGCGCTCGCGATCCAGCCCTGCCCCGAGGTCAACGATCCGCCCGACTACAAGATCTCGAACGGCGCCAAGGCCTGGCTGAAGACGAACCTCCGCAGCGACTACCTGCGCGGACCGGGGACGATCACCTACAACAAGACCACGACCTCCTCGGTCAACGCGTCCATCACCGGTACGACCAGTGCCGAGGCGGGCGTCATCTTCGCCAAGGCGAGTGTTTCGCTGGCGGTGAGCGTCGGCGCGAGCTACTCGAAGGCCGATTCCTGGTCCTATGCCGCGACGGTGCCCGCGGGGAAGACGCTGCGGTTGCAGCAGTACAAGGAAGCCCGCTCCTTCACCGTGCAGAAGTACCGGATCGTCCCGCCGTGCAAGGTCAAGTACCTCTGGAAGAAGAACGCCGTCGCACCGGTCAAGAGCCCCAGTTACCTGTGGCAGCTCATCGGCTGACCCGGTTTGGGGTCGATCACAAGACTCGTTCACCCGATCTTGTGATCGGCCCCATGGACGTACGGTGACCGTGCCGACACGCTGGGAGGAGCGTCGCGGGCAACGGGGTCCGGACGGAACGGGACGGTGGCCACGATGGGGAAACTTCGCACACGGATACTGGTCGCCGGGATGGTCGCGCTCACGACCGTGAGTGTCACGCCCGCCGCGACGGCCGAGTCCGGCGTCGCCAGCCGGTGGAGTGAACCGGGCCCCTACGCGGTGACCGTCGAAGCCCTCGACAGCGCCCACACCGTGTACCGGCCTTCGCGGCTGGAGAAGCACCCGGTGATCTTGTGGGGCAACGGGACCGGCGCGAACCCGAAGATCTATGACGGCCTGTTGCGGCATCTGGCTTCCCACGGTTTCGTGGTCGCGGCGGCCGACACCCCGAACGCGGGTTCCGGTCAGGAGATGCTGGCCGGGGCCACGACGTTGATCGCCGAGAACTCTCGTCCCGGCAGTCCTTACCAAGGGAAGATCGACACAGCGCATATCGGCGCCACCGGTCACTCCCAGGGCGGCGGCGGGGCGATCGCCGCCGGCGCGGACTCCCGTGTCACCACGACGATCCCGATCGAACCGGGACCGCAGGGCTCGGCCACGGCGCTGAAGGGGCCTTCGTTCTTCCTGGGTGGGCAGTTCGACACCATCGTCGTACCCGGCCTGCTGGTCATCCCGCGCTACCGCCTCGCGGACCAGGTCCCCGCGATCTACGGCGAACTCGGCGGAGCGACCCATTTCACGCCCGTCGGCGACGGAGGCGGGTTCCGCGGCGCGATCACGGCGTGGTTCCGGTTCTGGCTTTCCGGTGACGAGCGGGCCCGGACGGAGTTCTTCGGCCCTTCCTGCGGATTGTGCCGTGACGGGGCGTGGTCCGACGTCCGGCGCAACGCGAAGGCGCTGGCCGTTCCGGGAGCTTGATCGCCGGATCTTGTCGGTGGCCCGGGTTAAGGTCTGTCCCAGTTGCCTGACCTGGAGGGACACCCGCGATGACCACGCTTTCCAACCGGCCGAACACCGCGCTCCTCGTCGTCGACGTCCAGAACGGCGTCGTCGACGAAGCCCACGAGCGTGACTCCGTGGTCGCGAACATCGGCGCTCTCGTCGGCAGGGCGCGCCGGGAAGGCGTGCCGGTCGTGTGGGTGCAGCATTCGGACGAGGAACTCGTGCGAGGCAGCGAAGAGTGGCGCATCGTCGGCGAACTGGACCGCGAAGACTCCGAGCCTCTCGTCGAAAAGTCCTACGGGGACTCGTTCGAGGACACCGATCTGGAGCAGGTGCTTGCCGAGCGTGGTGTCGGGCGGCTCGTGGTCGCCGGGGCGGAGACCGACGCCTGCATCCGTTCGACACTGCACGGCGCGCTGGTCCGCGGGTATGACGCGACGCTGGTCGGCGACGCACACACGACCGGGGACAAATCGGAGTGGGGCGCGCCCGCGCCGGAGCAGGTCATCGCGCACACGAATCTGTACTGGCGGTATCAGGTCGCGCCGGGCCGGAAGGGAGGAACGGTCAAGACCGAAGACGTCGATTTCCGCGGCTGAGCCGCTTCACCGCTTGCCCGGCCAACGTGCGATCAGCAGTCCGGCGTCGCCCGTGAAACCGTTGCGGCAGTGGGACTTCGCCGCGGCGAGCACACGACGGACGATTTCCGGCGGTAGGTGCCCCGTGCCGGCGGCCAGGCTGTCGGCGAGCGCGAACCGTTCGCCGTCGGCGGCGCGTGCTCCGGTGAGGCCTTCGGTGTGCAGGACGACGAGATCACCGGCCTGGAGGCGGGTGGTCGTGATGCGCCCAGGGCCTCCTTCGCCGAACGGTGGTCGCCGCGCACTGTCCACTGTGGCCGGCTCGTGTTCGGTGCCGAGCACGAGCGGTGGTTCCCCGCCCGCGTCGACATGGCGCAGCGTGCCATGGGTGAGGTCTACTTCGGCCAGGGTGCCGCGGACCGTGGTGCCGTCACCGAACTGCGTCGAAAGCGCTTTGTCGACAGCGCGCTCCTGGCCACGCAGATCCTGGCTCTCGCGGCGAGCGGATCGGTAGGCCGCGAGCGCCGCCGAGACCACCAGGCCCGAGGACACGGTGTCCCGGCCCGCGTCGAAGATCGCCAACCACGCCGTTTTCTCGGAAAGGGCGTAGTCGAAGGTCACGCCGCGAGCGTCGTAGGCGGGCTCGACGCCGCCCGCCACAACGAAGTCGCCCGTCGCCGCCGTCAACGGGGGCAGGTTCTGCCAAAGCAACTCGGTGGTGGGGCCGCGTCGTCTTCGACGCCGGGTCATGTCGAGGCCGTCGCCGTAGCGCATCGCGGCGGCGATGAGGTGACCGGACAGCGAGGCGAGCCACTGGCACTGGGTGTGCAGGGCGGGGTCGTGCAGATCCGCGTCCGTGGTGGCTTCGATCTCGAGCACGCCCATCCGCTCGTCGCCGTCCAGCAGGATGGTCCACAGCCGCGGACCGCCCGGCTCCTCGGTCAGCGTGGTGCCGGCGGTCCGGTAGACCCGGCCGGCGGTACCGGCCTCGATGGGCAATGGCCCCCGGCCGGACGCCGACTCGCCGGGCAGGGGGAAGAGCAGCCGCTGCTCGTAGTCGGCGAGATAGACCGTCAGCTCCAGGTTCAGCGCCCTGCCCGCGGCGGTGACGATCTCGGGCAGCCGCTCGGGTGAGACCCGCTGGGCGCCCTCGAGGAGTCCCACCAGCGCGGCCAGGAGACCACGAGGCCGGCTGTTCTCGCCGCCATCGCGGCTGTATGGTGCCCGTCGCGTGCCGGAGAGCTCGTCGAGTCGTTCGTTGACCGCGTGCGCCACCATGTCCCGCTGGATCCTGGGCAGGGGGAGCACTCCCCGCAGGTAGGCAGCCAAGTCGATTTCGCTGACATCGCCGCCCAGCGCGAAGTACCTCAGCCACAGTTGTTCCAAGGTGAGCCCTGTGCGCGCGAAGCAGTCGGCGATGATCCGTCGCTGCTCCGCGGCCTGGAGCGAGGACACAGTGATCACCCCCGGGGTGTTCGGCGACACCGGTCCGGGTACCACGACGGACCGAGCCGAAACATGGGCCCGAGCCGGTTGGACGGGGCGGAATTACGCCAGGTGGCCGAACCGGTCATCGCCGGTGTGACCGGAGGAGGTGATCCGGGACGGGCCGAACGTGGGTCGCGGTAGGGCGGGTGATCGCATTCGGCTAAGGTCGGCTTCCGAAAGCGGTTCTGAGCGTTGAGAAGTTAGCGCCGATCCGCCGGTAACCGGGTTGGTTGCGGCGGTTGATGGTGCGCGCTCGGCGCCGGTTCCCGCCGGTGGCTCCCGTGGTGCATCACGCCGATGTGCAGAAGTGGGAGAGGCGGGCTTTGGCCGATGAAATCGACTGGCAGCAGGACAAGAACCGATTCGTCGAGGATGTCGGCGACGGCGACCTGCCGGTGACCTCCGAAAACCGCGCCCGGCTCATCGCCGGGCCACTTGTCGCCCAGTTCGTAGCCTTGACCAGGGCGTTGCTGGATTCCGGCTCGATCGCGGCGGTCCTCGAGCGGGTGGTGTTCGCGACGCGAGATCTGGTGCCGGGTGCGGATCTGGTCAGCGTCACCCTCCTCGATCCCGACGGAGGGTTCCACACGCCGGTGCGGACCGACGAGATCGCCGGCGAGCTGGATCAGTTGCAGTATCAGTACGGCGAGGGTGCGTGCGTCGAAGCGGCGCGGGTCTCGGGCCCGGCGGCGGCGTTCAGCGACAATCTCGCGGAGGACGCGCGGTGGCCGCGTTTCGGTCCCGCCGCCGCGGCGCTCGGGTTCCACTCGCTGGTCTCGACGGCCCTCCTGCCCGAAGCGTCGAGTTCGCAGCCTTCCGGCGCGCTGAACGTCTATTCGCGTAGTCCGCACGGCATCGCCAAGGCCGACCGTGACGTGCTGCTGCTCCTGGCGACGCACGCGTCACTGGCCCTGGCGACGACACACGCGGTCACACGCGGCCAGCTCCAGGAGGAACAGCTCCAGCAGGCGCTGGACAGCCGTGACGCGATCGGGCAGGCCAAGGGCATCCTGATGGCGCGGCGCGGGATCGACGCCGCGGAGGCGTTCGAGGTGCTGCGGCACACGTCGCAGAACATGAACGTCAAACTCCGCGAGCTGGCGGAGATGCTGTCCAAACGGCATACCGAACTGCAACTGCCGGACTGAGCGGGTGGCCGCCACTACGATCGCGATCATGGGTTTCGGCGAGCTGGAGTTGTCGCGGACGTTCGAGTGGCGTGGCCGTTCGGTGGCGTGGGAACGCCTCGGCGAAGGCGCCCCGGTGGTGCTGTGCCACGGGACACCGTGGTCGGCGCAGCTGTGGGCGCCGTTCGTGCGGGCGCTCAGCGCGGAGTTCGCCGTCCACGTCTGGGATATGCCGGGGTACGGGCGTTCGTCGAAGGACGACGGCCACGCCGTCGATCTCGGGACGCAGGGCGAGCTTTTCGCCGACCTGCTCGAGTACTGGGGGTTGACCGCCCCGCACGTGATCGCCCACGACTACGGCGGGGCCGTTTCTCTGCGCGCGAAGCTGCTGCACGGCGCGGAGTACGCCTCGCTCGCCCTCGTGGACGTCGTCGCGCTGCGCCCGTGGGGTTCGGAATTCTTCCGGCTCGTCGCGGAGAACGCCGAGGTCTTCCAGGCGCAGCCCCCGGCGGTGCACAGGGGAGCGCTGGAGTCCTACATCGCGACGGCCTCCCATCGTGGTCTCACCGAGGCGCAGCTGGCCACGCTGACCGGGCCCTGGCTGGACGCCGACGGGCAACGCGCGTTCTACCGGCAGATCGCCGAGGCGGACGTCCGGTACACCGACGAGATCCAGGACCGCTATCCGGAACTGGCGTTGCCGGTGAAGGTGATCTGGGGCGCGGACGACACGTGGATCCCGGCGGACCGGGCGAAGCGCCTCGCCGACGCGATTCCCGATGCCCTCCTGGACGTCATTCCCGGAGCGGGGCATCTGATCCAGTACGACGCGCCGGTCGAACTGGCCTTTTCCCTGTATCGGTGGCTCACCGCGGAAGTGGGCCGGTGGGGACCTGCCGGGAGCGGACGCTGAGGCGCGGCGTCAAGATCGACATCAAGTCATTCGAATATCAGAAGTCGTCTACGTGATATCCGGCCACATAGGCGCTCGAAAGCAGTGCGCCGTGACATTCCGCTCTCGACGGACCGAAACCGATCGGTACCCAATGTCCGACGGTGTACCAATAGGACGATCCGGACGCGCAGTGGGCCACCACCCGGTAGGTCTCCGAGTGTCCCGGCAGGGCGAAACAGGTCAGGGAAATGCCCTCGCCGAAGAGGATTCCATAGCGGTCGCTGTCGCATCCGAAGGGTGGGAACCTGCCTTCGGTCGCCGCGGAGGCCGGTGCGGCGGCCAGGATTCCGGCCGCCGAAAAGGCGGCCATGACTAAAGCGGCGATTTTCTTCTTCATTGTTTTCTCCCGCGGCTCGTTCCCTGTGGAATGCCCAGATTAGCCGCACGGAAGAATTGTCGTGAATTCATCGGGCAGGTGAAACGAGAACGCGTGCGGTGAACCACGCTGCTCCGAAAGGGCGTCGCTCGCCCCTCTTCCGAGTTCCCGGATCCCCTTTTGGCCTAGCGCCGCCGGTACTGCGCCGGAGACGTGATGGTGGACCGGTCCTCGTACGACCCGGGCCTGCCGCGGTCGACGTGGAACGTCGTCAGGGTGCTGACCGGGGAGCGCGGGTCGCGCCGGTCGCCGATCACCCGCATATGCGTGCTCCAGCGGCGCGGGGTGACCTCGTAGACGTCGTAGCCGTACCGGTTGCCTTCGAAGTACTTGAGGTGCGGGTTCGCCGCGCCCATCTTCGGTCCGTTCGTGGCGTTCCACTCGGGGGAGTAGGCGCCGGAGGTCACCGAATGCGCGGTGAACTCCGTGCCGATCACCGGAGTGGACGGATCCGCGAAGTCCGGGCGGATGTCGTCGACGAACGCGGAATGCCAGTCGCCGGTGATCACCACGAGGTCTTCGAGGCCGCTCTGGGCCACGTGGGTCAGCACTTCCTTGCGTTCGGCGAGGAAGCCGTCCCATTGGTCGGTGAACATGTAGCCGCCGCCGGGTTTCGCGAGCTGGCTCAGCATGATCGAGTTCACCCAGCAGTGCCATGCCTCGCCCGCGCCGGTCACCTGGTCCTTGAGCCAGGCCTTCTGGTCGGCGCCGAGGATCGTGCTGTCGGGCAGGTTCTGCGCCGACCGGTACTGCCTGAGGTCCAGAATGGACAGATCGAGGAGGTCGCCCCAGCGGCGCTGCCGGTGGATCCTCGGCGTCGAGGGGTGGTCGGGTCGCACCGGCATGTGTTCGAACCAGGCCTGGTAGGCCGCCGAGCGCCGCGCCCGCAAGGACGGGGTCGTGCCGCTGTAGTCGTTGACGACCTCGTGATCGTCCCAGGTGATGAACCAGGGGTGGGCGGCGTGGGCGTCCCGTAGCGAGGGGTCGGATTTGTAGAGCGCGTGCCGCCGCCGGTACGCCGGCAGGGTCAGCACCTCGGGTCCTTCGTGATCGCGCAGCGGATTCCCGCCGACCTGGCCGTGCTCGTAGACGTAGTCACCGAGGTGGACGACGAAATCCAGCTCCTCCCGCGCGATCCCGGCGTGCGCCGCGTAGAACCCGTCGTGGAACGCCTGGCAGTTCGCCGAGGCGAACCGCACCCGCCGGACCGGCCCGACCGGCGCGGTACGGGTGCGGCCGATCCGGCTGACCTTGCCGAGCGCGTGGAACCGGTAGTAGTACTGAGCACCCGGCTCCAGTCCGGACACCGGGACGTGCACGCTGTGCCCGAGCGCGGCGGTGGCGGCCGCCGTCCCGTGTGCCACGCGACGGCGGAACCCGCGGTCGGTGGCGACCTCCCAGGCGACCTCGACGGTGTCGTCCAGCGGCTGCTCGAACTCCATCGGCTTCGGGGCGAGCCTGGTCCAGAGCGCGACGCCGTACGGGACCGGGTCGCCGGACGCGACCCCGAGGGTGAACGGCGCTTCGTCCCAGGTCGCGCCCAGCGCCGCCGCGGCCTCCTCCGCCTGCGCGACCGTCATCCGCGAACTCAACGGCCAGGCCAGCCCCAGCGCACCGGCGGTGGCGGCGCCTCGCAACAGGTCCCGGCGGTTGACGGACATCGGTGTTCTCCCTCGGCCTTCGGTGGATCGCTCCCCGAGAGCGAACACTCCCAAGATGGCCGGAGGCCGACGTGGGGGAGAACATCAGATGGTGATGACGACCTTGCCGCGTGCGTGTCCTTCGCGGACATAACGGATGGCTTCGGGCACCTCGGCCAGCGAGTAGGTCCGGTCGACGACGGGCGTCAGTTTCTCCGCTTCGATGAGCGCCCGCAGCGTCTGGAGATCATCGTGGTTCTCCGTGGAGAACAGGCCGCGGAGCTTGTGCTTCACGAACGGCCCGAGCAGCAGCGCCTGCACGGTGCGCCCGACCGCACCGATCCACTTCCCCTCGCTCTCGCCGCCGACGAGGACCAGAGTGCCTTGCGGGGTAAGGGCCTTTCGCAAGGAGGACAGCGGCCGGTTGCCCGCGGTGTCGAGGATGAGGTCGTAGCCGCCGCCGAATTCCTCACGGGTGTAGTCGACAACGCGGTTCGCGCCGAGCGAGCGGACGAGGCCGACCTTGCCTGTGCCGCAGACGCCGTCCACCTCGGCGCCGAACGCCTTGGCGATCTGCACCGCGAAGGTGCCCACGCCACCGCCTGCGCCGATGACCAGGACCTTCTGCCGGGGCGCGACCCGGCCTTTGTCCCGAAGCGCTTGGAGCGCGGTGAACGCGGAGACGGGGACCGCCGCGGCTTCTTCGAACCCGAGCCGCTCGGGCTTCCGGGCGATCTTGTCCACTGTGGTCAGTGCGTACTCGGCGAAGGAACCTCGGCAGGTGCCGAAAACCTCGTCGCCCGGCCGGAATCGGGTCACGCCGTCGCCGACGGCGTGCACTACGCCGGCGAAGTCGAGCCCACGGACGCGGGCCTTCGGTCTCCGTACGCCGAAACCCATCAGCCGCACCAGATATGGCGTGCCCTCCATGAGGTGCCAGACGCCGGGATCGACCGCCGCCGCCCGGATCCGCACGACGACACCGTCCGGTCCGGCTTCGGGGTCGGGAAGGTCGGTCAGGGTCAGGACATCGGTGGTGCCGTACTCGTTCTGGGCGATCGCCTTCACGGCGGCCTCATTCCTGGTCTGGGTACTGGAAAACGTCGTCGAGCCCGACGCCGAACACCCTGGCGATCCGGAAGGCCATCTCCAAGGACGGCGAGTAGCGGCCCTGTTCGATGGCGATCACCGTCTGGCGGGTGACGTCGATCCGGTCCGCGAGTTCCGCTTGGGTCATCTCGCCTTTCGCGAACCGCAGGGCGCGGATGGAGTTCGTGACCTTGGTCGGTTTCACCATGCCTGGAATCCCCAGCGGTAGGCGGCGATCTTCGCGATCGAGCCGAGCAGGGAGGACAGGACGAAGGCGAGGTACACGGTGTTGGCGATCCAGAAGTGGTCCAGCTCCGCCATCGCCATGACGAGTGCCGCGACACCGCCGATCACGACGAACGACTGTCCGATGTGCTCACCGAACCGGCCGATCTCGTGGTCGCGCTGGTCCTTGCGGCCCGCGTCGCGCGGTGAAGCGGCCGCCGCGGCGATGTGCAGCACGATCGAAGCCACGATGGCCGCGCTGATCGTCCACAGTAACGCCGCCACGTAAGGGACATCGACGAGCGGGCCGGAGCCCGCCCGGCCGAGGACGACGATCAGGTACGCGGCGTAGCCGAAGACCGTGACCACCACCATGATCCACGCGCGTTTCTCTTCCATTGCCACGAAGCTCAAGGTAAAGAGTTCTAGACATCATGTCAAATATTCTTTACTTCGACATCGGCAACTAGTTCGTGATGCAAATAGTGCGTACTGCGAACTTAAGGAGTGGTGATGACACTGTTCGGATTCGGGCTCGAAACCGGCGTCGGCGAGGTGGAAGACCTCCTGCGGCACGCCGAACAGGCCGACCGCGCGGGACTCGACCTGGTCAGCCTGTCCGATCACCCGTACTTCGCCGACCGTCTCGACGCGTACGCGGCACTAGGCGTGATCCTCGGCCGGACGTCGCGGGTCACCGCCGCGGTCAACGTGACCAACCTGCCGAGCCGTCCGGCGCCGATGCTGGCGAGGACGATCACGTCGCTCTCGGCACTCTCCGGTGGCCGGGTCGCGCTCGGCATCGGCGCGGGCGGGCTCTGGCGGGAGATCGCCAAACTCGGTGTCGGGCACCGGACGCCCGCCGAGGCGGTCCGGGCGATGGGTGAGGCGATCACCCTCATCAAGGCGCTTTCCGGCGGCGGGGCACCGGTGACCTTCGAGGGTGAGTTCTACTCCGTCGACGGGTTGGTGCCGGCGGCCGCGCCCGCGCCCCCGGTCTGGACGGGCGCTGTCGGGCCCAAATCCCTGGCGGTGACCGGAAAACTCGCGGACGGCTGGATTCCGGGGCATGCCGCGGACTGGCTCAGCCCGCGGTTCGCCGAATCCCGTCCGGTGATCGACCAGGCCGCCGCCGACGCGGGCCGCGACCCTGCCGAGATCGCCACCATCTACAACTTCCCGGGCCGTATAACGGAAAAGCCGCTGTCGTCGCCGCGTGACGACGACGGGCGATGGGTCGGTGGTTCGCCGGAGCAGTGGGTCGAGGAACTGGTCCCCGCGGTGCGCGACCATGGCGCAGCGGGGTTCATCTACTTCCCGGTCGAAGACGGGACCACGACGGACAGCGCGCTCGGCCGCTGGGGGAACGAGGTCGTCCCGGCGATCCGCGAGGAACTCGCCCGGAATTGACCCGGCCGGGTGCGGCGTGGTCTGGGGGCTGGGTCGCGAAAGCCACTTTGAGGACATCTGACGTCCCGAAAGTGGCTTTCGCGACACGTGCGCGCCGCCGAGGTTCAGGCGCCGACGGTGAGGGTCTCTTCGAGGGTCGCCCGGTGCGTCGGCTTCGCCTCTTCGTAGCGACGGCGGCCCTCGTCGGTCACGACGACGAAGATCCCGCGCCGGTCCGACTCGCAGAGCGCGCGCTGGACGAGCCCTTCGCGCTCGAGGCGGGCGACGAGTCGTGAGGTGGCGCTCTGGCTCAGGTGGACGACCTCGGTCAGGTCGGCCGCGCGGCATTTGCCGACAACGCAGTTCACCAGTCGTTCCAGGGCTTCGAACTCGGTGACACCGAGGCCGTGGCGCTCCTGGAGGCGGCACTCGAGCCGCCCGAAGACCGCCGCGTGCCGGGCGGACAGTTCGTGCCACTCCCGCAGCAGGTCTTGTTCGGCGACGTCGCTCACGCGGCCCAAGATAGCATGCACGCGAATTTTATGCAAAGTCATTAAATGCACTTGCATTAGATGCGTGTGCATGTAGTCTACGGATCATGAGTTCTTCCGTGCAGCTGTCCACCAGCTCGACAAGGTGGGACGCGCGCCTCTGGGGTGTCCTGCTCACTGTGTCCGTCGTCGTGGGCCTCGACGCGCTCGACGTGTCGATGGTCGCCGTCGCCCTCCCGTCCATCCAGGCCGAACTCGGCCTCTCCACCGGTGCTCTGCAATGGATCATCAGCGCCTACGTGCTCGGCTACGGCGGCCTGCTGCTCCTCGGCGGGCGCACCGCCGACCTGCTCGGCAGGCGCCGGGTCTTCCTCGTGGCCGTCGCGGTCTTCGCGCTCGCTTCCCTGCTCGGCGGCCTCGTCGACGACGGCGCGCTGCTGATCGCCACCCGCTTCATCAAGGGACTGGCCGCCGCGTTCACCGCACCGGCCGCGTTGTCCATCATCACCACGACCTTCCACGAAGGCCCCGCCCGCAACCGGGCGATCAGCATCTTCGCCGTCTTCGGTGCCAGCGGTTACTCCGCGGGTCTCGTCTTCTCCGGTCTGCTCACGGAGGTGGGCTGGCGCTGGACGTTCCTGCTGCCGGTGCCGATCGCGCTCGCCGCGCTGGTCGCCGCGATCAAGCTGATCCCGTCCTACTCGCCGCAGACCGGTGGCGGCTACGACTTCCCTGGCGCGATCACCGGTGCCGCCGGTTCGCTCCTGCTGGTCTTCGCCGTGGTCGAGGCGCCGGAGATCGGCTGGGCCGCGCCGCGGACGCTGATCTCGTTCGCCCTCGCGCTCGCCTTGCTCGTCACCTTCGTGTTCATCGAGAAGCGCAGCAAGCACCCGCTGCTCCGCCTCGGCATCCTGCGCTCCGGCCCGCTGGCCCGCGCCAACCTCGGTGGCGCGACGTTCTTCGGCGCCTACATCGGTTTCCAGTTCGTCGTCATGCTGTACCTGCAGAACGTGCTGGGCTGGTCCGCGTTGCAGACCGCGCTCGGGTTCCTGCCCGCCGCGCTGATCGTGGCCTTCGGTTCGCCGAGGATCGAGCCGCTGATCGACCGGCTCGGCACCCCGCGCACGATCCTCGCCGGTGTCGTCGCCCACGTCATCGGGTACGCGCTGTTCCTGCGGATCGACGAGAGCTCCAGCTACGCCGGTTCGGTGCTGCCGAGCATGATCCTGCTGGGCATCGGTTTCATGCTGGCGTTCTCCTCGCTGAACATCCAGGCGACCAACGGCATCTCCGACGACGAGCAGGGGCTCGCCGGCGGGCTGCTGAACACGTCGATCCAGGTCGGCGGCGCCATCGGGCTCGCCATCGTGACCGCGGTGCTGACCGGGAACTCCGGCGGAGCCACCGGCTCGGCCGCGCTGCTGAACGGGCTGGCGCCCGCGCTCACCGTGGTCACCGGTATCGCCGTGATCAGTGTCCTGGTGGCCCTGTCCGGAATCGTCGGCCTGCGCAAGGCCGAAGCCCGTTCCACCGTCGCCGAACCGGAGTTCGCCGCGGCCGAATGACCAGGGGGTGATGGGCCCCTTCCCGCGCTCGGGGGCGGGAAGGGGCTCGTCGCTACCAGCGGATCGGCAGCGATTTCAGCCCGTTCTGGAAGTTCGACCGCAACCGCACCGGTTCCCCGGCGGGTTCGACCTCGCCGAGCAGGTCCAGTACCGCTTCGAACATCGCGCGCAGCTGCACCCTGGCGAGCTGGGCGCCGAGACAGAAATGCGGGCCGTGTCCGAAGGTCAGGTGATCGTTCGGGGTGCGGCCGATGTCGAAGCGGTCCGGATCCTCGAAAACGGTCTCGTCGCGGTTCGCGGCGGAGAACCAGACGACGACCTTTTCGCCGGCGCGGATGTCCACATCGGACAGGACGACGTCCTCGGTCGCGGTCCGGCGGAAATGCATGACCGGCGTCCACCAGCGCAACATCTCTTCCACCGCACCGGGAAGCAGGGAACGGTCGGCGAGCAGCCGCCGGTACTGATCCGGATGCGACAGCAGCGCCTGCATCCCGCCGGGGATGCCGTTGCGCAAAGTTTCGTTGCCCGCCACGGAAAACAGCCAGAACAGGTTCTCGAACTCCGCGATGGACACCCGCCCGCCGTCTTCGACGTGACCCATCAGATTGCTCATCACGTCGTCGCCGGGGTTCCGGCGTTTGTACTCGCCGAGCGCGGTGGCGTAGGCGTAGAGATCCGGCATCCCCTCGCGGGTGCGCGGATCGGGCATCGACCCGTCCGGGCCCGGAACCGGCCGGACCGCCAGCGCGGCCCGCGCGAGATCGGTGACCTCGTCCGCCTCGACGGTCGCGCTCACCGCGTAGTCGGCGTCCTGATAGCCGACCACGCGATTGCTCCAGTCGTACATCAGCCGCCGGTCCTGTTCGGGGATCCCGAACACCTCGGCGAGCGTCAGCAGCGGGAGATCGGCGGCGACCGCGGCGAAGTCGCACTCGCCGTCCGCCTGCACCCCGGCGATCAGATTCCGCGCCCAGCCCTGGATCCGCTCGGTCAGCCTGCCGACCGCGCGCGGCGTGAACGCCTTGGTGAGCAGGCCCCGCAGCCGGGCATGCTCGGGCGGGTCCATGTTGAGCATCATCCGGCGGACGTAACCGAGGTCCTGTTCGGTCGCCGGGTCCCGGATCTGCGTCCCGCCCAGCCGCGACGAGAACAGCTTCGGGTTCCTGAGCACGTGTTTGACGTCGGAATGCCGCAGCACGGCCCAGAAATCGTCGACGCGCATGACCGGTGACTCCCGGCGCAGCGACGCGAGGTGCTCGTACGGCACGCCCCGGGTGTACACGTCCGGATCGGTGATCACGCCTCCGACCCTAGCCCGCGACAGGGGGACTGCGGAAAGATCCGTCCGGTGGACACGCTGAAGATGCGCACCGCCGGAACCGAAGGCCCCGCCGTGCTCCTGCTGCACGGCCTCGGCGCGACCGGAGCGGTCTGGGACGGCCTCATGGCGCAGCCGGGATATCGCTGGCTGGCGCCCGACCTGCCTGGTCACGGAGGTTCGCCCAGGTTGCCGCACTACTCGTTCGGCGGCCTGGCCGCGACGGTCGCCGACGCGCTCCCGGAACGCGGTCCGGTACTGGTGGTCGGCCATTCGCTGGGCGGGGTGGTCGGGCTCGCGCTGGCCTCCGGCTGGTTCGGGGTAAAGGTCGCCGGGGTGCTCGCGGTCGGCGTCAAGGTCGAATGGAGCGAGTCCGAACTCGCGAAGGCCGCCGACATGGCGGCGAAACCGCCCAGGGTGTTCACGGCCCGCGAGGACGCCGAACGAGCCTTCCTCAAGATCGCCGGGCTGACCGGTCTGGCCGAAGCGGACCCTGACGGCATCGTCGAAATGGAGGGCGGCTGGCGGCTCGCGCTGGACCCGCGGGCCTTCGCTGTCGGCGCTCCCGACATGCCCGGCCTGCTCGGCGCGGCGCGCTGCCCGGTCGCCCTCGCCGCCGGCGAGCATGACCCCATGAGCCGCCCCGAACAACTTCGCGCGCTCAGCGAGGCTTCTGTCGAACTTCCCGGGCTGGGCCACAACGCGCACGTCGAAGACCCGGCCGTGCTCCTGGACTTCCTCGGGCAATTCGGCGGCTAGCGCCTGATCTTGCCCAGGACGGCGATGCCCTCGGCGATGTCGCTCGCCGGGCTCGCCCCGTAACCGAGGACCAGCCCCGGATTCATCGGCCGCTGACAGTGCCACGACAGCGGCTGCACCTTCACACCCTGATCCAGCGCGGCGGCGGCGAAGTCGAGATCGGAGAACTCCGCGTCGAAGGTGATCGTCAGGTGCAGCCCGGCGGCGGCGCCGTGCACCACGGCGTCCGGGAGATGCGTCCGGAGCGCGTCGATCATCGCGTCCCGGCGGCGGCGGTGCCGCTTGCGCACGAACCGCAGCTGCCGCTCCATCTCGCCGGACTCCATCAGATGCGCGAGCACCAGCTGCGGGAGGACGGCGTTGCCCAGGTCGGCGAAGCGTTTGGCCGCGACCACCTCGTCCCGGTACCGCGACGGAACCAGCATCCAGCCCACCCGGAGCGCGGGCGCGAGCCACTTCGACACGCTGCCCGCGTAACAGACCTGCTCGGCGAGCATCGAGCGCAGCGCGGGGACGGGCGGACGGTCGTAGCGGTGCTCGGCGTCGTAGTCGTCCTCGATGATCAGGCCGCCGTCCGCGGCCCAGCGCATGAGCTCGCGACGGCGTTCCCCGCCGAGCACGACACCGGTCGGGAACTGGTGCGCGGGCGTGAGCAGCACGGCGGGCGCGCCGCTTCGCACCAGCTCGCCGACGTCGATCCCGTCGTCGTCGACGCGGATCGGCGGCGTCGCCAGCCGCCGGTCGTGCAGATGCTGCCGCGCGCCCAGCGAACTCGGATCCTCGACCGCGATCTCGGAGATCCCGTTGTCGCACAGCACCTGGGCCAGCAGGCCGAGCCCCTGCGCGACACCGGCGACGATCAGCACGTCGTCGGCGTCGGCGGTGATCCCCCTGGTGCGGGCGATCCAGTGCGCGATCGCGAGCCGCAACGCGGGCGCGCCCCGCGGGTCGCCGTAGCCGAAGTCCGCCGCCGAGAGGTTGTTGAGCACGGTGCGTTCGGCGCGGAGCCAGGCCGTTCGCGGGAACGCCGTCAGATCCGGCACGCCGGGGGACAGGTCGATCCTCGCCGGGGTCGATCGCAGCGAGTCGAAGACACCGATCCCGGGCGCGGGCTGGAAGATCGTGCCCGCGGACGGGAGACCGGGCGTGGTCTGCTCCTTCGTCCGGGCAGGCGCCGCGACGACGACCGTGCCCGCGCGGCCGCGTCCGGCGACATGACCGTCCTCGACCAGCCGCTGGTAGGCCTCGGTGACCACACCGCGGGAGACCCGCAGGTCCGCGGCGAGCGCCCTGGTCGCGGGCAGCCTGCTGCCGACCGGGAGGCGGCCGTCGGAGATGGCGTGCCGCAGCCGCGACGCCAGCCAGTCCGACCGGCGCCCCGGCGGTGCGTCCCCGATATCCAGCTGCAGGAAGTCCGAGCCCTCGGCAGTCACCCGATCATTGTGTCATTCGGGCTCGTAGGCGAGGTTCGGGCGCAGCCACTGCTCCATAGTGGACAGTTCGAGACCGCGGCGGGCGGCGTAGTCCTCGACCTGGTCCTTGCCAAGCCGTCCGACGGTGAAGTACCGCGAATCGGGGTGGGCGAAGATCAGCCCGCTGACGCTCGCCGCCGGCGTCATCGCGAACGACTCGGTCAGCCCCATTCCGAGCCGGTCGGAATCGAGCAGTTCGAACAGCTCCCGCTTCTCGCTGTGGTCCGGGCTCGCCGGGTAGCCCAGCGCCGGGCGGATGCCGCGGAACCGTTCGGCGTGCAGGTCCTCCAGCTTCGGATCGGCGTCCGGCTCGAACCAGTCCCGTCGCGCCTGGAGGTGGAGGTACTCGGCGAACGCCTCGGCGAGCCGGTCCGCGAGCGCCTTCACCATGATGGCGCGGTAGTCGTCCTGTTTCGCCTCGAACTCGGCCGCGAAGTCCTCGGCACCGAGGATGGTGACCGCGAAGCCGCCGAGGTGATCGCCCGCGCCGGCCGGGGCGATGTAGTCCGCCAGGCAGCGGTTGGGCCGCGACAGCGGTTTCTTGGTCTGCTGGCGCAGCATCGGGAACTTGACACCCGATTCCAGAATGATGTCGTCGCCCTCGGAGTGCGCAGGCCAGAACGCGTACGCGCCCTTGGCCTGAAAGCGTTCCTCGGCGATGATCTGGTCCATCAGCGTGTTCGCGTCGTCGAACAGCTCCCTGGCCACCGGGTTGTTCAGGATCGCCGGGTACTTGCCCTTCAGCTCCCAGGCCAGGAACAGGAAGGTCCAGTCGATCATCTCGCGCAGCTCGGTGAGTGACGGCGAGACGTACCGGACGCCGGTGAACGCGGGCGTCGGGATGTCGTCGAAGGAGACCTTCTCCGGGTTGGCCCTCGCCTGCTCGACCGTCAGCAACGGCGTCCGCTGCTTGTTGGCGTGCTGCACGCGCAGCGCTTCCTGGTCCTCGCGGTTCTTCTTGTCGAGGATCTCCGCGCGGTCCGCGTCGAGCAGGTCACCGACGACGCCGACGACACGGGAGGCGTCGAGGACGTGCACGGTCGTGTGCTCGTACGCGGGCGCGATGCGGACCGCGGTGTGCTGGCGTGACGTGGTCGCGCCGCCGATCAGCAGCGGCAGCTTCAGCCCGCGCCGCTCCATTTCGGCGGCGACGTTGACCATCTCGTCCAGCGAGGGCGTGATCAGGCCCGAAAGCCCGATGGCGTCGGCGCCTTCGGAGACGGCGGTGTCCAGGATGACCGAAGCCGGGACCATCACGCCGAGGTCGATCACCTCGTAGTTGTTGCAGCCGAGGACGACGCCGACGATGTTCTTGCCGATGTCGTGCACGTCGCCCTTGACCGTCGCCAAGACGACCTTTCCGTTGCCCTGGCGGGTTTCGATCCGGCCTTCGAGGCGCGCCTTCTCCTTCTCGGCCTCCATGAACGGTTCGAGGTAGGCCACCGACCGCTTCATCACGCGCGCGCTCTTGACCACCTGCGGCAGGAACATCTTGCCGGACCCGAACAGGTCGCCGACGATCTTCATGCCGTCCATCAGGGGGCCTTCGATGACCTCCAGCGGCTTCGGCAGCTTCTGGCGCGCTTCCTCGGTGTCCTCTTCGATGTAGTCGACGATGCCGTGCACCAGCGCGTGGCTGAGCCTCGCCTCGACGGTGTTGTCGCGCCAGGAGAGGTCGACCGTGCGCTGGGTTCCCTTGCCGTTGACCGTTTCCGCGAACGTGACCAGCCTGTCGGTGGCGTCCTCGCGGCGGTCGAAGAGCACGTCCTCGACCATCTCCAGCAGATCCTTGGGGATGTCCTCGTAGACCGCGAGCTGCCCGGCGTTGACGATGCCCATGTCCAGCCCGGCGCGCACCGCGTGCAGCAGGAAGGCCGAGTGCATCGCCTCGCGCACGACGTTGTTGCCGCGGAAGGAGAAGGAGAGGTTCGAGATACCGCCGCTGATGTGCACACCGGGGCAGCGTTCCTTGATCCGCGGCAGTGCGTCGATGAACGCCTTGGCGTACCCGTTGTGCTCGGAGATCCCGGTCGCGACCGCGAGCACGTTCGGGTCGAAGATGATGTCCTCGGCGACGAAACCCGCCTGCTGGGTGAGCAGGTCGTAGGCGCGGGCACAGATTTCGACCTTCCGGTCGGCGGTGTCGGCCTGGCCCTGTTCGTCGAAGGCCATCACGACCACGCCCGCGCCGTAGTCGCGGATGCGCCGGGCCTGCTGGAGGAACTGCTCCTCGCCCTCCTTGAGGCTGATGGAGTTGACGACTCCCTTGCCCTGCACGCATTTCAGCCCGGCCTCGAGCACCGTCCAGCGCGAGCTGTCGATCATGATCGGCAGCCGGGCGACCTCGGGTTCGGTGGCGATGAGGTTCAGGAACGTGGTCATCGCCTTTTCGCTGTCGAGCAGGTCGGCGTCCATGTTGACGTCCAGCAGGTTCGCCCCGCCGCGGACCTGCTCGAGCGCGACGTCGACGGCGGCCTGGTGGTCGTCGGCCTCGATCAGCTTGCGGAATTTGGCGGATCCGGTGACGTTGGTCCGCTCGCCGATCATGACGAACCCGGTGTCCTTGCCGATCTCGAACGGCTCGAGCCCGCTGAACCGGGTGTGCGGCTTCGGGGCCGGGACGTGCCGCGGCGTCATCCCGCGGACGGCGTCGGCGATCTCCTTGATATGCGCGGGGGTCGTGCCGCAGCAGCCGCCGACGACGTTGACCATCCCGGCCGTGGCGAAGTCGCCGAGCAGCCCGCCGGTCTCCTCGGGCGTCTGGTCGTATCCGCCGAACGCGTTCGGCAGACCCGCGTTCGGGTGACAGGCGGTGTACGTGCCCGCGAGACGGGACAGTTCGGCGATGTGCGGGCGCATTTCCTCGGCGCCCAGTGAACAGTTGACGCCGACGAGCAGCGGATCCGCGTGCTCGATGGAGCTCCAGAAGGCCTCGACCGTCTGCCCGGACAGCGTCCGGCCACTCAGGTCGACGATCGTCACCGAGATCCACAGCGGCAGCTGCGGTGCGACGTCGCGGGCGGCGGCGATCGCGGCCTTGCAGTTGAGCGTGTCGAAGATGGTCTCGATGAGCAGCAGGTCCACGCCGCCCTCGGCGAGCGCCTTGATCTGATCGGCGTACGCGGCGTACACCTCGTCGAAGGTGACCGCGCGGAACGCCGGGTCCTCGACCTTGGGTGACAGCGACAAGGTGACGTTCAGCGGCCCGACCGACCCGGCGACGAACTTCCCGCCCGCCGCGTCCGCCGCCTCGCGGGCGATCTGAGCGCCGCGGAGATTCATCTCGTACGCGAGGTGCTCGAGCCCGTAGTCCGCCTGGCCGATGGTGGTGGCGGTGAACGTGTTCGTCGTGGTGATGTCCGCGCCGGCGTCCAGATACTGGCGGTGGATGTCGCGCACGACGTCCGGCCTCGTGATGTTCAGCAGGTCCGGGTCGCCGGTGATGTCACGGGGGTGGTCCTGGAACCGCTCGGTGCGGTAGTCCTCCGGCTTGAGGCCGGCGTTCTGAAGCATCGACCCCCACGCCCCGTCAAGCACGACGATGCGCTCATCCAGCAGCTTTCGCAGGGCGGTCGTTTTCATCCAGCGCTCCTCCCATGTCGTGGGAGGCGCCCTTGCGGTGAAGTCCGGGGCCGAGCGTGGCGGACTCGGCGGTCCGTTGCAGCGCCTCTCGACCTTGGTGCCCAAGACTACCGGATCAGGACAAGGGCACTTCGCCTGAATTGCTCACCTGCTGGCCAACGCGGGTTCGGCTTCCCGCACTGTGAGACGGGGCGGTGACGGCCTGCGCCGGGCCACGATCCTGCGGCCGACATCGATCATGGGCACCTCGACCCAGCGGTAGAGGAAGTCCGAGATGACCAGTGCGACGACGGTCACGGCGACCGCGGTCAAGGTCCGATGGGTGCCCAGTTGCGGGATCGACAAGGCGACCACGGTCGCCGCCACCCCCTGCAGGAGGTATACGGAGTACGACCGCTCGCCGAGAAACCGCATCGGCGGGGTGGAGAAGAGCCAGGCGATCGGACCACGCGGGACCAGCGAGGTGATGAACAGCGCGACCAGTACGGCGTACGCGGTGCCGCCGATCGTGCCGCCGTCCTGGAAGAAGTCCTGGATGTCGATCACGTGGAGCTGAAGGACCACGAGAGCCGCGAGCAGGACGTAGCAGGCGATGGGATGGGTGAACACGCGGAGGACCGCGAAGCCCTTGCGGTAGTGGAGGCCGATGGCGAGCGCGCAACCGATGATGATGGGGGAGTAGGCGCCGGCGTACGGCATCACCGGGATCAGCGCGATCATGAGCGCGACCAGCCCGATCGCCAGGCCGAGCCGCTTCGGGAAGCTCAGCGCCGCGATACCGAAGGCCAGGAACGGCCAGACGAGGTAGAACTTCTGCTCGACACCCAGCGTCCACGACTGGCCGAACGGTGCGTTGTGGGCGAACTCGTTCGTGAAGGTCAGGAAGTACGGCATCGCCCCGGAGAGCCCGCTGGAGGTGTACTGGCTGCGGAGATAAGTGAACACCACGATGATGCCCAAAACCGCGAAATACACCGGAAGAATGCGAAACGCACGGCGGATATAGAAGTTCGCGAGCGAGATCCTGCCGTTTCGGTCTTCTTCACGCAGCGCGAGTGTGGTGATCAGGAAACCGGAAAGAACGAAGAACAGGTGGACACCGATCCACCCGTTGGCCATGGCCCACGACGGTCCACCGTAGTGGAACACCACCACGAGGAGCGCGGCGATCGCGCGCAGCCCGTCGAGGGCCGGGAATCTCTTCGTGGACAGGTACTGCTCATGAGTCATCATCGTGGACCCCCAGGGCGATACCGGTCTTCCTGCCGGTAAGGATGCGTCACTCTAAAGGGTGAAATGCTGCTTCCTGTGAGGGGGCTGTGTATTCGCTGTGTCGATCGACAACGCCTGTTGGAGATTCACCGGCAGACGCGGTCTGTGGGGCTCGAATTACTTGAAGGTGGATAAGCGTGGCGATCGACTATGAAGCGTGGTGCGCCGAGGAGCCGCGGATGGCCTCGGTCGCTCGTGTGGCCACGGTGACGATGCGGCTTCTCCTGGGTGTCGACAACATCGAGATCGTCGTCACCGGTGAGGCCGAGCTGACCTGGAGCTTCAGCTGGGGAAGCGCCGCCGGAGCACGGGTGATGGTCATGGGCCCGGAGTACGCCGAGATCCCGGGACGGTGGTCGCTCTTCGCCGAGGCCGACTCCCGCGGGTGGACCTCGATGAGCTTCTGTCGCTGATGATCGTCATCGCGGCCGGGTCGTACACGGCGGTGAGGTGGTCGACGAGAGCGCCAGACTCGCACAGCGCGTGAACGAGCCAGGCGAGCTCATGCTCAAGGTGTTGAGATCGGGTGAACGGGAGCCCGCGAGACTGGTGGAGTGTTTGAAGTCGTGAGCGACCGGCGAGAAGGGTGAGCGGTCATGGAGTTCGATGAGTTCGATGCTCTCGTGCTGCGAACCAGAGAAGGGCTGCCGACTCAGGACTATCCCGAAGACTTCTTCCCATTCGAGTCATGGCGTTCGTCCGAGGAGGAGATCGAGCGTGTCGAGCACGAGCTCGATGTTCGCCTTCCTGCACAGTACAAGGAATTCATGATGCGACATGGCGGCGGCGGGTTCCTCTTCGTCGATCTGCTGCCGGTCGTCGCACCCGGTCCGAGGAAAGAAGACCTGGTCTCGGTCAATCGTGGTTCCCTGCGGGAGGCTGGATTTCTCGCGGTGGCTCCGGTCGGCACCGGGGACTGGTGGGGCTTCACCTTGACAGGGAACGAGTGCGGCGAAGCGGTCGACTTCCGGTTCCACGAAGATGGCCTACGCGAACGTGAGGCGCCCGGTTTTCTCGACTTCCTGGTTCGGCACGGGCTTCGGTGGGACTCGTGAACTTCGATGGCACCGACCGGATCTTGCGCTCCTGGGCCCTGCGGATGTCCTCCCTGAGCGCCGAGTTCGAGGCGAGGTATGGCTACCCGCGGACTTCGGGGCCGCGCGGCGGAACCGGCGGATTTCCCTGCCGTCGTGCGAGAGGTGCCGTTGCCGGATTTCGGTAACGGCACTTTCGTGCGTCCGGCGCGTGATGTGATCGGATGGTGCTCTGTTCGCACTGTCCTGGCTGAAGTGGAAGGGGCAAGTCGTCGATGAGCGTCGAAGCGAGCGAGCGGCTGATCGATCTGGTGCGCGCGAACGGCGACCTGTCGAACCACGCCGGCGGTGCGGACGAGGGGATGATCAGCTCCGCTGAACGAACTTTGGGTGTCGCGTTCCCTCCTTCGTATCGACGCCTGGTCGAGGAATTCGGCACCTGGGACATCGCGGGGCGGGAGTTCCTCGGTGTGTACCGCACTCCCGGGCGAGGTCCGAGAGTGCTCGGATCCGCTGCCGAGACCTTGGAGATGCGACGGGACCACGGGCTGGCCCCCGAGTTGATCGTGGTGATGTTCGACGGCATGGGCGGGGCTGTCGTCCTCGATTCCTCGCGGCCGGACGACTCCGGTGAGTACCCCGTCCTGGCTTGGGCTCATGCCGATGATGTGCCGGAAAAGCTGGGGGACGACTTCGGTTCGTTCGCTCTCGCACTGTGCGCGCGATCTGTGCACCGCGAAGGGGCGAAGCGTCCGATCGATTCTGCGATCGCTGTCGCGCGAGATCTCCTGGGGCTTCCTGGATCACGTCGGAAGCATCCGACCGTCGACGAGGTCGTGACGGCCGTCCGTGGCTTCGAAGCCGTCAGGTTCGCCGTACCCGATGGCGCTGATACCGACGGTTTCCTCTTCGAGTACGGCGAAGTGAATTGGGGCTCCGAGCCGATGTTCGCGGTGGGGTTCGTACGGCAGATGGAGATCGTCGATGCCGACGGCGAGCACGAACAGTACTCACAGGTCGCCTTTGAGTTCCGCTGTCGTGTGGATGCGGACCTGCGGTCACTCGGGAGCCGTGCGGTGTGGTGGTTTCGCAGCGACGGTTCCGACTTCGAGGACTGGCTCGCATCGGTGACGCGGGATCCGGTCTGGAGGACGCTCCGGCGGAAGGAGATCGCCGAATTCGTTCTCTCACAGGAATCTGTCTGAGCATCGAGCGAGAGTCCGAACGGTCAGAAACGGACGGTCGCCTTCTGGATCTTCACCGGCTTCGCGGGCAGCCCGTCCTGGGGGCCGTTCGGATCGGTCGGGATGATGCCGTTCGCCACGATCCGGTCCAGCACCTCCATACCCCGCACGACCTTGCCCATCACCGAGTAGTTCTTCGGGATGTTCGCGAACGAGTGCACGATGAAGAACTCGCTGCCGTTGGTGCCGGGGCCCTGGTTGCCCATGGCGATGGTGCCGCGTTCGTAGGTCTCGGTGCCGTCGACCTCGTCCGGGAACTTGTAGCCGGGCCCGCCCTTCTCGGCTTCGTAGATGTCGCCGCACTGAAGGACGCCGAGGCGCGACGAGTTCGTCAGGCGCCAGCACTGGCTGTGGTCGTAGAAGCGCTGCAGCGCCAGGCTCGCCAGGTTGTGGACGGCGCACGGAGCGGCACCGGCGCGGTTCAGGCGCACGGTCACCGGGCCGTAGTTGAAGCGGAAGGTGACGTCGATGGTGCCGCGGGTGAACGCGAAGGGGAGCGGCGGCAGCACCGGGCGGGCCGCGGGGTTTTCGGGCGTCGGCGTGAACTCGCAGCGCACGATCGGCAACGACGCCGGAGACGCGGGCGCGGCGGTGGCCACGCCGGGCAGCAGGACGGCGGCGAGAGCGGAAACGACAGCGGTGACACCCCAGCGCAGCTTCATGTGGGGGAACCTAACCCAAAAGGGTGGTCGTCGGGTAGCGCTTCACGCCTGCCCATGTACATGAAGGCCCCCTTCCTTGCGCCAGGCGCAAGGA